>DASRSQ010000412.1:0-3198 GCA_035656475.1 Gemmataceae bacterium
TTGATGGGGCGCACAAGGATGCGCTGGAGGTTGACACTGCCTGAGGCGATGACGAGGTGGACGGGCTGGTTCGGATTTGTCCGCTTCGATTCGGGGAACTCAACGACTCCATCGGTCTTGGTGCTGGTCTTGCCAGAAAACGATTCGTTGGTGACGCGGAAGGATGCTGTCGTGGGCCGCGCGGAGCCGGGGAGGACAAAGCGATCCATCTTGGGGCTGTGTTCTGTTGCATCGACGGGCACGAGAAAGATGGTGGCGCTGCCGAGATGGGGCGTCGAGTAGGAGATCGCAAGTTCGAATTCCTGGAAGGGGGTGGTGCAGCGAATCGCGCCGTCGACCTTGTCGATTCCCACAACGGTGAGCTGAGGGGACTTGCCATCAAGGATGGGGACCGCGGGCTTGGTGATGCTGGCCTTTCCGGTCCAGCCGAAGCTGCTTTCGCCATCGAAGAGCCGGATCCATCCGTCGGCGATTACCTTTGACAACTCGCCTTGAGCGTGGGCCTGCAAAGGGATCGCGCACAGGATGCATATGGAGAGCAGAACGATTCGCATGGCATGTGCCTCCGAAGATTCGTTTGATCTTCGTTTGTATCATGCCGTGCTGCCGATGGGTAGCGCAAACTAGCCTACCGCAGGCCGCTTGTGCGGTGCGTCGCACTCCATTCAAGCCTACAAGCTGGCAGCTTGTGGCTACGACGCTACAATACGCCTGCCAAACTCTCCTCTTTTCGGGACGCATCATGAAACGCATGCTGCCAGTGGTCGCGGTCCTTTTTGTTGCCGGTTCGCTGATGTTCGGGGCCGCCCAGGAGCCCGGCAAGACGCCGATCCCCGACAAGACGGCCCAGGCCAAGGCGCACAAGCTGCTCCTCGACATCTTTGCCGACGACATCGAGAAGGCGACGACCGCCGACGCGAAGACGAAGCTGGCGGCGCACTTGTTCGGGCAAGGCAAGGAAGCGAAGGACGACGCGGCCGTGCGCTACGTCTGCTACAAGGAGGCGGGCGAGTTGGCGGCGAAAGGGGGCGACGTGAATCTCGCCCTCGCGATTGCCGAGGAGACGAGCCGGGTGTTCGCGGTCGATCCGCTGGCCATGAAGGCGGACCTGCTCGGCATCGCGGTGGTGTCGGCGAGCGACAAGGAGACCGGGCTGACGCTCGTCGAGGCGATCAAGCCGTTGCTGACCGAGGCGATCGATCTCGACAACTACAAGGCGGCCCATCAACTCGGCGAGTCGATCATCGCCGCCGCCAAGAAGGCGAAGAGTCCGAGCCTGGTCCTCGAACTGCAGAAGCGCGTTGACGAGATCAAGGGCATCGAGAAGAACTTCGCCCGTCTGCAAGGCTTTCTCGACCGCGTCGAGAAGAACCCCGGCGATGCTGAAGCGCAGTTGGAGCTGGCGAAGTACTTCGCCTATCAGAAGAAACGCTGGGAGAAGGCGTTGCCCTACTTCGCGAAGTGCGGCGACAAGGATCTCGAAGCGCTCGCACGAAAGGATCAGGCCGATCCGAAGGAGGCCGCCGATCAACTCGCCGTCGCCGACGGCTGGTGGGAGCGTGCCGGCAAGGAGAAGGGTGGCCCGAAGGTGGCGATCCAGATGCGGGCGATGTTCTGGTACGACAAGGCGATGCCGAGCTTGACCGGCCTCAACCGCACGAAGGCGCAGAAGCGCATCGACATCGTGCAGGATCAGTTGGCGGGAACCACGGTGACGCCGACGGTGCCGATCGCCGGACCGGTGGGCGAATTCCGCAAGTTCGAAGGGCACAACGAGGAGATCAAGGGGGTCGCGTTGTCGCACGATGGCCGTTATGCCGCCAGCGGCAGCCGGGATCAGACGGTGCGGCTCTGGGACCTGACGGCAAAGTCGAACAAAGAAGCCCACGTCATCCGCGGGCACACGAAGGAAGTCTGGGGCGTCACGTTCCACCCGAACAATCGCAGCCTGTTCTCGGTGAGCTGGGATGGCACCGCTCGCCTGTGGGACATCAAGAACGGCAACGAACTCAAACGCTGGACCCATCCCAAGGACGTCAACGGCATCGCCCTGTCGCGCGATGCGTCCACGATGCTCACCGGCTGCGACGATGAGAAGGTCCACCTGTGGAACGTCAGCACCGGCGAGGAAATGCGCCAGTTCGTCGGCCATTCCAACTACGTCTACGCCGTCGCCTTCGCTCCCGATGGCAAACACATCGCCTCCGGCGGCGTCGATAAGACGGTCCGCATCTTCAACCTGCAAACCGCCCAGCTCGTCAAGACGTTCGACGGCCACAACGAATCGGTCACCAACGTCGCCTTCACGTCGGACAGCCGACACGTGCTGTCCTCGGGCGATTCCACGATTCACATCTGGGACGTGGCGACCGGCAAGGAGCTGCCGCGCCGCTTCGAGGGACATTCCGGCCGCATCCCCGCGATGGCGATTTCGCCCGACGGCCGCCGCCTGCTGACTGGCGGCGACGATCGCACGGTCAAGCTATGGGACGTCGCCACCGGCAAGATGCTGCACAGCTTCGCGGGGCACAACGACACCGTCACTTGCGTCGCATTCTCGCACGACGGCCGCCGTGCGGTGTCCGGCAGCTACGACAAGACGGTACGCGTATGGAACCTGCCGGGCCGTTGATTCAGGTTGGTTCCCCTTCACGAACGGCGCCGGACCTGGCGTCTGGTTCGCCGGCCTGTATCGCACTTTCTGCCGCCGGCGGCGATGGCGGCGTGGGAGATACTGCCACATCCTTGGGAGATTCCCCGAGTGGCTTCGACGCGTCAATGAAAAGCGACACGATGCCGATGAAAACGAAGACGCCGGCGCAGGCGAGGAAGATGGCGTTGTAGCCGGCTTCGCGCGTCGGGAAGTGGTCGCGTAGGCGTAGCAGCACGATGGGGGAGACGAAGGCGCCGAGGTTGCCCCACATGTTGCCCCAGCCAAGGACGACGCCGACGTTGCGTTTGCCGACGTCGAGGTTGTAGCCCCAGATCGCGGGCAATCCCATGTCATTGACGATCGACATCACGCACAACACGCCGACGACGGCCCAAACGTTTTGCAAGTAGCAACACGTCAAGAACGCGGCCGCCGTGATGAAGCGCGTCGATGCGATCGGAAACGTCCGGCCGATGCGCGGGCCGTAGCGTTTCGTCATCCAGTCGGTCCACCAGCCGCCGACGATCAGCATCGGAAGACTTACG
>DASRSQ010000413.1:0-2308 GCA_035656475.1 Gemmataceae bacterium
GGGAGGCCGCAGTAAGCTGCCAGCGTCATCATGACGTGCAAGGGATTTCGGGCAGACGGCAGCGCCATGCCGCTCAGAAATGCCTTGGCATCAAGCAGGCTCTTGGCAAAGGCGACCGTGAGCAGTGCCAGGGGAACGGCAAACGCCAGGTATTCGCTCAGGCGGTAGCGCTGCTGGTCGCGAGGCCACCAGGAAGCGATGAGTAGGTATCCCACAAATACAGGCGCCAGCAAAACAGCCGAAAAATGCGTCCATAGTGCGGCGGCGAAAGCCGCGTTGGTGGCCACGAGCAGCCAGGGCTTTCGCCGCTCGAACCCCTGATAGAACCAGTAGAGGCTCAATATCTGGAAGACGAGCAGCAGGCCGAAATAGCGGATCGACTGCGACCAGAATACGTGGCCGAGACTGAGGGCAAGCAACAATGCCGCCCAAAGCCCGGCGGAACGCGAAACGAGGCGCCGGCAGACTTCGTAGGTTACCCCCACACCAGCCACCCCGACCGCCGCGGCGAGCATTCGTCCGGCCGCGACCGACAATCCCGTCAACTGGAACCATTCACGCAGAGTCACGAAGAAAACGGGAAAGAACCGCGGGAATGGTTTGGTAACGTTTTGTGAAAAGTAGATCGTCGTCTCTTCGTCCTCCCACAGGCTCCACTCTCCCAGTTTCCAGGCGCGCAGCACCACCGCGAGCCCGATCACGAGCCAGGGGGCCCACACGGATTCCCAAAGGCGCTTCATGGCATGGTCTCAAGTTCGGCCGCCGCGTCCTCGGCGGGCAACGCATGGCGCAAGAGGTCGGTAGCCAGGTCACTCGCCGCCTCCGCTGCTCCTTCGGGCGTCGAGGCAAGAGCCGCCGTCCGGCTGCCGTGGTGACGCACCACGCGGGCCGAAACGTGCTTTGCCTCGTCGAAGATTTCGTCAATATCCTTGTGGGCGAACTGGGCGTGCCGCCCGACGTGGAATATGCCCGGATGGTTGGCAAAAAAGTCTTCGACGCGGGCCATCTGCTCTTCATAGGCCAGGTTGTAAACTGGGTATGCCTGCTGGATGTCGATCGTTTTGTGATCGAGTACCTCGCTGGGGTGGAGTAATCCACCCAACGACAACTCTTCGACGATCCGCTCCAGTGACCAGTTCTGCACCTCGGTGGTCTCGCAGCAGACCACTGTCTTGTCGGCCGGCACATCGCCCGAGGCAAAGTTCTTGAACTCGGCCACCCGATTGATGATGAAATCGCGATCCGCGAAATAGAACCAGTGGTTGTCGCTCAGGCGGGGCTTGTTCACCAGCAGGTAGGTCAGCCGCGCCGGACGGAAACGCAACGAGGTCTCTAACCCCATCAGCCTGGCGAAATGGGAGATCGGCAGCGACGAGATCAGGTAGTCGTATTCCTCAGTGACGGTTTTGCCGTGCACATCAAACTCGCAACGATAACCGCCGCCGCCGTTGGGCGTGATCCGCGTCAGCCGCGAGTTGAGCCGGAGGAAAGGCTCGACATCGCGGTGCAGCCGCTCGCAGATTGCCCCGTAGCCGTTCTGCTTCGGGTAATAGAAGTAGCGGAAATAAAGCTTCGAGTTCCGCCGCACCATGTCCTTAAGTCCGCCCACGCGTAGCTTGCGATGCCCCCACGAGGCAGCAATCTGCGTCGCCGGAATGCCGAACAACTTCTCAGAATAGGGCTTGAAAAACATCTTGTTCAGCCCGCTGCCGAACTTGCTCAGCACGAGATGTTCGAAGCTTTCTTCGGGGAGTTTTTTGTGAAACAGGTAGGTCCAGACGATGTGCAGGCTGCGCAGTGGCAGGAACTTGAGCACCATCTCGACGGCGTTCACGGGGTCCTGGATCCAGCGGCCCTGAATATGGATGCGGCTGCACCGCCGCATTTTTTCGCACGGCACCAGCTCCAGCATCTCTTTGAGCAACTCTTCATCGTTGGTGTAGAGGCGATGCGGAGCGAGGTCGCAATCGAATCCGTGCCACTTGAAGCTGCGGGCCAGCCCTCCCGTGAAATCGGACGCCTCGTGAAGCTGAATATCGTCGAAATGATGGCGCAAGAAGTACGCGGTGCTTAGTCCGGCGACACCGGCGCCCAGGATGCCGACTCTCATTGGAAATTGCCTTTCGTGGTTAAGGTAACGATCTGCGCCCAGCGCGACGAGATGCGAATGCCGTGACAGGCGAGCGAGACGCGTGAGCGTCCCGGTAGCTGGTGACGTGGTTCGTGGCTGGGTTCCGAGTAGGAACGCTTAGCGAATTTTCTAAAGCCACCTCTCGGCCCATTTGGCGAGTATGAGCATGCTCCACAG
>DASRSQ010000414.1:0-2559 GCA_035656475.1 Gemmataceae bacterium
GAGGGCAGCGCTGACGTAAGTGGCGGCTTGTAAGAAAAGTGCCATGAGCAGCCACGCGGGACGCGCCGATCGCGCCAGCAGGGCCATCTTCTCGAGCGAGCCGAAGTGCAGGGAGACAAGAACGACGGTAATAAACCCCAACACGCCCATTACCCAAAGCGAGAGCGAGCGCATCCGCGATGCTTTGCCGAACAGGCCGGGCGCAACCGTGACGAGCCCTGTCTCGAGCGAGGGCTCGCGATGGGATGTAGGGCGCAAGGCGTAGCTCCAAGGGTGGCGGGCCGAGGAACGGGAGGGGTTTTCAGCGAGATCGTTACATCATTGATCCCCTGACTCGCCCGCATCGGCGGTCAATGTCGTTGCGTAGTCACGTGAAGCCGCACCGACCATACCGACGTATTGTGCACGAGGATGCGGCGCAGCAGTCATGGGCAACCGGGAGCCAAGCGGCAAGGATTGGTCCAGTCGGACGCCACAGCCTCTTGTGCTAACGTATTGACCTCCGACCGTCTGTTCGCCTGGCCGAACGCGCAGTTGCCGCAGAAGGTATATCCGATGGATCGTCCGGAATCCCACTTTTGGAACCAGCCTTTTGCCGCACTCCAGGCCCGGTTGGCCTCATCGCCTGAGGGCTTGAGCCAGGCGGAAGCATACCAAAGGGCAATGCGCTTCGGCCCCAATACACTGCGGTCGCGCGGTGAACGCCCTCTATTGCTGCAGTATCTGAGCCACTTCAGAAATCCGCTGGTGATGATCCTGCTCGCGGCCAGTGCCGTGTCGGCGCTAACTGGCGAGGTCACCGGATTCGTGGTCATATGGGTCATCGTTCTTGTTAGCGTGACCCTCGATTTCGTTCAGGAGTATCGCGCCGGGCGAGCTGCGGAACAGCTCAAACAAACGGTTGCCGTTCGCGCAAACGTGATGCGCGACGGACATCCGCAGGACACGCCGATCGCCACGCTGGTTCCTGGCGATGTCGTTCTGCTTGCCGCTGGCGATCTCATGCCGGCAGATTGCCGCTTGATCGAGGCCAAGGATTTTTTTGTCAACCAGGCATTGCTGACGGGCGAATCCTACCCGGTCGAGAAGCATGCAGCCGACCTTGCCGAGCCGACGGGCGACCTCAGCCAAGCCGAGAACGCTGTCTTCATGGGAACGTCGGTGATCAGCGGGATGGCAAAGGCGATGGTGTGCCGGATTGGTGCGGATACAGCCGTTGGCAACATCGCCGAATCGCTCGTGGCCAAGGCTCCGCCCACGGCTTTTGAGTCGGGTACGCATAGTTTTGGCATGTTGATCATGCGCTTGACCGTGCTGCTGGTGCTTTTCGTGTTTCTGATCAATGCGCTGTTTCATCGCCCCTTCCTGGAGTCGTTTCTCTTCGCTATTGCGCTTGCGGTCGGGCTGACGCCGGAACTCCTACCGATGGTGGTGACGGTGACGCTCTCTCGCGGCGCGCTGCGCATGGCCCGGCAACACGTCGTCGTAAAGCAACTCGCCGCGATTCATAATCTCGGCAGCATGGACGTTCTGTGCACCGACAAGACCGGCACGCTGACCGAGGCGCGCATCCATTTGGAACGGCATTTGGATGCGCAAGGGCGAGATAGCGCGCAGGTGCTGCAGTTGGCTTACCTCAATAGTTATTTTGAAACCGGCCTCAAAAGCCCCTTGGACGCCGCCATCCTCGAGCACAAGGAGATCGAGGTCGGCCATTGGCGCAAGATCGACGAGGTGCCGTTCGATTTCGAGCGCAGGCGTGTCTCGGTGTTGGTCGACGACGCTCGGCAGCGGTTGCTGGTGGTCAAGGGGGCGCCGGAAGACATTCTCAAACTTTCCACGCAATACGCAAGTGGCGACGCACTGGAGATCCAACCTCTGGATGAAGCGGCGCTGGCGACCATCAAGGCATTGCACGACAGTCTTGGGCGAGAAGGCTTCAAAGTGCTTGGCATTGCGTGGCGATCGGTCGCGCCGGACTATTCGCATGCGGTACTGAGTGATGAAACCGAGCTGATCTTCGCCGGCTTTGCGGCCTTCCTCGATCCCCCTAAGCCCAGCGCGGCCAAGGCGCTCAGAGACTTGGCGGAAATCGGCGTAAAACTCAAGATCGTCACCGGCGATAGCGAACTGGTCACCCGACACGTGCTTACACAACTTGGCATGCCCGTCACCGGGGTGCTCACCGGCAACGAGATCCAGCAATTGGACGACACCGCGCTGGCGGCGCAGTTAAAGAAGGCCAACCTGCTTTGCCGGGTCACGCCCGCGCAGAAAAACCGCGTTATCCTGAGCTTGAAAGCGCAAGGGCATACCGTCGGCTATCTTGGCGATGGCATCAATGACGCACCCTCGCTTCATTCCGCGGATATCGGCATTTCGGTCGATAGCGCAGTAGACGTGGCCAAGGCGGCGGCGGCGATGATCTTGCTGCGGCAGGACTTGAACGTATTGCGTGCCGGCGTGTTGGAAGGCCGACGGACCTTCGCCAACATCATGAAGTACATCATGATGGGAACCAGCTCGAATTTCGGCAACATGTTCAGCATGGCGGGTGCA
>DASRSQ010000415.1:0-8190 GCA_035656475.1 Gemmataceae bacterium
CTTTTCCCGTGTTCCGGATTTCGTGCTTTTCGCCGCGCTGAATGAGCAGCAACCCTGACACGCGTAGGCTCCCGATTTGGCTCGCGGTTTGCCATTGATAGAGCACTCGCCCCCAAATCATCGGAGCAACACCATGAAAACTACCAGTCTGGAAGATCTCCTGGCGGAAGAATTGAAAGACCTGTACTCGGCAGAAAACCAGCTAATCAAGGCTCTGCCGAAGATGGCCAAGGCGGCGTCGAACCCGCAGTTGAAGGCGGGATTCGAGGGGCACCTGGAGCAAACCCGCATGCAGGCGGAACGCCTGGAACAGGCATGTGATGAACTCAGCGTTACACCAAAGGGAAAAAAATGCGCAGCGATGGAAGGGCTGATCGAGGAGGGGCAGGAACTCATCGACGAAGGGCTCGAACCCAATCTGCTCGATGCCGCCCTCATTGCAGCGGCGCAAAAGATCGAGCACTACGAAATCGCCAGCTACGGAACCGTGCGCACATGGGCGGAACAGCTTGGCGAAGACGCGATCGTCAAACTTTTGCAGGAGACTCTCGACGAGGAAAGGGAAACCGACGAGAAACTGACCGAACTGGCGGTCTCCATGATCAATGACGAAGCCGAAGAGGGCGAAGAGGACGATTCCGTGGAAGACGAATCGGAAGAAGAATCAGAGGACGAAGAGTCCAACGGTTCGGGCAACAAAGGCAAGCGAGCCGCCGCACGCAAGAAATAAGTGCGGTATGATTGGCGGTTTGCGTTTCAAAAGGCCTCCGTTATTGCGGAGGCCTGTTTGTTGGGCATATCTACAGCGAATCGATCAGGGCTCCCAACCCAGCAACTGGCGATGGATGCGGAACCGCTCCGCGAGCGACTGCAGCTTGGCGCGCGTGGCGGCGTCCATCGACGGGCAGGCGTCCAGCAGGCGATTCTGCGCCTGCCATAAATCCATGTCGATTTGCAGCATGCTGGCCACATCCAGAACGGCGCCGATGTGCCTCGCCAAGGCCGCCAGATCGGCGACCGGATTGAATTCCTCCGTGAGGTGTTTGAGCTGTCGGGCCAGGATGTGCATCAGCATCGGCCGATCGGGCTGATAATCCCACGCCTTGCCGCGTTCGAGCATGCTCTGGATCCGCTTCACGTTTTCCTCGGACTCCAGATTGGCGGCGGCGTCGGCGATGCGGTGATCGAGCGCGACGCTAATGGCCGTGCGCATGCCGCGTGGCAGCGGATAATGCATCTGGCCCAGGTGAAAGATCACGTCCTCATCCGGGTTGGCGAGCCGCTCGAATTCGAGGCGATACTCTGTGAAACGTTCCTTGAGGATGATGCCGATGACGCGGCGCTGCTCCTCGACGAAGAGGTCGCTGAGTCGATATACCTCGCCGTTGAACTCTTCCGTGGCCAGAGCCGTGACGTCGGCGAGAGAGCCGGTTTCGTAGACGTCGAAGAGCTTCTTCTTCAGAGCGTCGTACTTGTCGACCGGTGGCGCCTTGCGCAGGACGGCATGGAAGTCGACACCGCTGAAGTGAATGACGAGGAATTCCGCCACCAGTTCGCTTTCCGTGATGCGCGAGCGGACCTTGAATCGCCCCAGCGCGACGTTCGACGCCCCGCGACTGGCGACCTGCTGGTCGAGCGTCTCCAGGTCATAGCAGTAAACCCGGTTGCGCTCCTCGCGATCGCGGTAGATGACGCCAATCGCATGATGCGCCAGCACGCGTTCGAGATCGATACGTCCCGGACGGATCAACCTTTCCCAGACGGCCCGGCCGTTGCCGAACTCGGGGATGTTGCTGGGGGCGGCTTCGAGTTGTTTGACGAAATCCGCTTCAAAATCCTGATCGAAGTGGCGGGCAAGCTGGATGGCGCGGGCGGCATAGCGCAGGCACTGCACCGTTTCCAGGCCGCTAATCTCGTCGAAGAACCAGCCGCAGCTGGTGTACATGAGCATGGCGTGACGCTGCATCTCCATCAGCCAGAGGCCGACGTGCCTGGTTTCCTGGTTAAGGTCGCCCGAGCGGTGCTTTTCGAAGAAGGCGGTAATGGTCTCGGGATTGCGCTGGAGGATGACATCGATGTAGCCATCGCGGGCAGCCCAGGGATCGCGAAAGCAGCGTTTGCCGTGATCGACGAGGAGCTGATCGACGCGTTCCTTGAGCCAGTCGAAGGCCTTGCGCAGAGGGGCGCGCCATTCCTGTTGCCAGCCCGGCCGGCCGCTGTTGCAGCCGCAGTTGGAGCGCCAGCGTTCGACGCCATGCACGCAGCTCCACGAAGAGTTGTCGTGGATCTCGACCTCCCACTCGGGCGGATGCAACTCGAGGAACTCGCCGTAGTTGGTGAGCTGGATGTCAGGATCCTTTTCGAGCTGTTCAAGGACGAAGGCAAGGGCCATGTCGCCATAGGCGTGGTGATGGCCGTACGATTCGCCGTCGGTGGCGATGTGGGCGAGCTGGTCGTGCTCGCGTCCGGGATCGAAGCCATTGCGAAGGCGGTCGAGGAACTTCTCGCCGTGGTCGAGGAGCTTTTCGAAAGCGACGGCCTGCGAGATGGCGCCGTCATAAAAGAAGATTGCGATCGATCGGCCCGAGGGCAGGTTGCAGCGATAAGCGCGTGACGGATCGACCTCGCCGGCGGCCTCGGTCCATTCGTTCTTGCCGAGCGGCGACCAGCGTTTCGCCTGGCGCGGGGCTAGAACGGTGAAGCGGATGCCGGCCTCAGCAAGCGCCTCGAGCGAGGCGATGTCGGCGGCGGTCTCGGCGAGCCACATCCCTTCGGGCTCGCGCCCGAAGCGCAGCCGGAAGTCAGCGATCCCCCAGAGGACCTGCGTCTTCTTGTCCAGAGCGCTGGCCAGCGGCATGATGACGTGGTTGTAAACCTGGGCCATGGCGTTGCCATGCCCGCGTCGGCGTTCGCGACTCAGGCGATCCCCTTCGACGATGCGTGCGACCACTTCGGGAGCCGCGTCGGCCATCCACGCGAGAAGGGTGGGCCCGAAGTTGAAGCTCATCCAGGCGTAGTTGTTCAGTAAGTTGATGATCTTGCCTTCGCCATCAACGAGCCGGGCCCGCGCGTTGGGACCGTAGCATTCGCGCGTGATGCGCTCGTTCCAGTTATGGAATGGAGCGGCCGAGTCCTGGATTTCGATGGCTTCGAGCCAGGGGTTCTCGCGCGGAGGTTGGTAGAAGTGGCCGTGAATGCAAAGGTATTTCTTTGCCATGGAAATGGGGTCGCACAGGGTCGAGGGCGAAGTTGTGTTCCTTCGAGTCGCGCTTCATCGTATTGTCGTGACCGTCGGCAAACCAGTGGTCTGGTGTGACGTTATTGCACATTGCGCGCCGTTTGGATACAGTGTGCCGAGCCCGGCAATCTTCAAATATTTGAGGGGCAATGGCTTTTGATCGGGTCCAGCTCGGATGCGGATCGGCATGACAATTGCGAAATGCTTGTAAACACGTGCCTTGCGACTTGTTAGCAAAGAAGGAGACGTCATGAGCATCGATCCAGAAGTCGAAGCCGAAGCCCAGAAAATCCTCAAGCCGATTGATGACTTGATCGCGAAAGAGCTCGAGGACCTGAAGCAGGCGGACGAAAAAATCCAAAAAGCGGAGCGAAAATGCGACAAGGTTTTCCCGCCGGTGCACCTGGAGAGCGAGCACTGACGCGATGCCTTTCTCGGGAGGCGACATGGCCGACGATCTGCCCCGGCTTTACGTGGTCCGACACGGCGATACCGAGTGGAGCGATTTGGGCCGACACACCGGCCGCACCGATATTCCCTTGACAGGGAAGGGGGAGGAGCGAGCGCGAGAACTCGCCGAGACGTTGCGCTCATTCACGGTTGCGCGCGTCTTCACGAGCCCGCTGGTACGTGCACGTCGAACCTGCGAGCTGGCTGGCTTCGGCGCAAAAGCGGAAATCGATCTCGACTTGCTCGAATGGAACTACGGCCGCTACGAAGGAAAAACGTCCAGCGAGATTCGCGCGGACCGTCCCGGCTGGGAGATGTTTCGCGACGGCTGCCCGGATGGCGAAACGGCGCGCGAAGTTGGCGTCCGGGCTGATCGTTTCATCGAGCGCGCTCGCGCTGCTGGCGTCGTTGTCGTGTTTGCCCATGGCCACATCCTCCGCACGATCGCGGCCCGCTGGCTGGGACTGCCGCCGGAGTCGGGCCGGTGTTTCTTTTGTGCCCCCGCCAGCATCGGTGAACTCTCCTTCGAGCATGGCAGCCTGGATCAGCCCATCATCCGCGTCTGGAATTTCGCTCGCACGCCTTGGAATTGATGTCGGGCCGGCTGCTCACGCAGCACGGCTTGCCGAGGAATGAGAAATCGTATGAATGTGCTGTTGCTGAACGCAGGCTCCAGCAGCTTGAAATGCTCCCTCATCGACTCGTCCGATGGCAACGAGCTTGCCCGTGGCCTGTTCGACTGGGCCAGCGCGACCACGCACTATCACTTCGCCGTCGGCGACAGCGCGGGAAGAGACGAAGATCTTCTCTGGAACGGCCACGCCAAGGCGGTCGCGCGCTTTCTGCAGGATCTGACGCAAGCGGGCTCGCATCTCTCGATCGGCGCGGTGGGACATCGTGTCGTGCACGGCGGCGCGTTCACTGCGTCGGTGCGTGTCACGCCGGAGGTGCGCGAGCGGCTGGCGTCATTGATCGATCTGGCGCCGCTGCACAATCCACCGAGCCTGGCGACGCTGACGGCCGCGCAGGACGCATTGCCAAACATGCCGCATGTCGCAACATTCGACACCGCCTTCCATGCCACGCTGCCGCCGGAGGCGTGGACCTATCCAATCCCGGGGCGCTGGACGAAGGAATGGGGCCTGCGCCGTTACGGCTTTCATGGCCTTAGCCACGCCTATTGTGCCCGTCGCGCCGTTGAACTGCTCGGCTCGTCCCGCACCGGCCGGCTCGTGATCTGTCATCTCGGCCACGGCTGCTCCGCGTCGGCGGTGCGCGATGGCCAATGCATCGACACGACGATGGGCTTCACGCCGCTCGACGGCCTGATGATGGGCACGCGCTGCGGCTCGATCGATCCGAGCATCGTCTTGCAGGTCCAGCAGCACCACGGCCTGACGGTCGAGCAGGTGGAGAAGGCGCTGAACAAGGAATCGGGCCTGCTGGGCGTTTCCGGCGTGTCGGCCGACATGCGCGAGGTGATGGATGCAGCCCGCGCCGGCAACCGTGACGCCGAGCTGGCGCTGGCGGTGTATGCCCATCGTGTCCGGCAAGCGATCGGCGCTCTCGCGGTGACGCTGGGCGGCGTCGACGCGCTCGTATTCACCGCCGGTGTCGGCGAACACGCTGCGCCGATGCGAGAATCCATTTGCGCCGGCCTGGCCTGTCTGGGTTTGACGCTGGACACCGCCGCGAATGCGGAGCGCCATCCCGATGCGGACATCGCCACGGCCGATTCTGCCGGTCGCATCCTGATCATTGCCACGCGCGAAGATGTCACGATGCTGCGCGAAGTGCTTCAGGTTCTCGCGTCCCCTTCGAAGTGAATCGATGATTGCAGTATCCGCTTTACGTGAGTAGACTGATGCGTGAACGCCCACCCACAGGAGCGGTTCATGCGATTGCTATCATTGGTCTTCGTTCTCCTCTGCTCGAGTCACGCGTTTGCCGGCGAACCTGCCAAATGGGAACGCTTTCGCGGCCCGAACGGCGCCGGCGTCAGCGACGACAAGAACATCCCGATCACCTTCGGTCCCAAGGACAACCTCCTCTGGAAGACCGAACTTCCTGGCGGCGGAAACTCCAGCCCGATCGTCTGGGGCCAACGCCTCTTCCTCCACACCGCCAGCCGTGATGCGAAATCGCGCAGCCTTCTGTGCATCGACACCGCCAATGGCAAGATCCTCTGGCAGAAAACCATCGCCGGCGACGGCGCCAAGATCCGCTCCGACAGCTCGCTCGCATCGTCCACGCCGACCACCGATGGCAAGGCGGTCTACGTATCGTTCTGGAACGGCAAGGAGGTCTTCCTCACCGCATACGATTTCGCCGGCGAACTGCTCTGGAGCAAAAACCTCGGCGTTTTCAACAGCCAACATGGGCCCGGCGCGTCGCCGATCCTCTACAAGGACAAGGTCATCCTCGCCCACGACATGGACAAGGACGACTTCACCACCAAGGTCCCGAACGCCCGGCCATCGACGCTGATGGCGTTCGACAAGCGCACCGGGCGAACGATCTGGGAGACCCCACGCGCCGCGGAGCGTACCTGCTACTCCGCGCCGTTCCTCCTGCGCAAGCCGGGCAAGTCGGCACCGGAGCTGGTCGTCACCAGCACCACCGCGGTGACCGGCTACGATCCGGAAAACGGGACCAAGCTCTGGGAAGCGAAGGACTGGCAGGCGCATGCGGTCAAGACGCCGATGCGGACGGTCGCGTCTCCCGCTCTCGCGGGCGATATCCTGTGCGTCTGCGCCGGCGGCGATGCGGGTCGTTTCGCAATCGGCCTCAATCTCGGCGGTCCCGACGCGCCGAAGCGTGCCTGGGAGAATCGCAAGGACTTCCCGTATATCTCCAGCCCGCTCGCCCGCGGCGAATACATCTACTTCGTCAACGACAAGGGCATCGCCGGCTGCTACAACGCCCGCACCGGCGAGCGTGTCTGGTTCGAACGCATCGCCGATTCGTTCTACGCGTCGCCGCTCCTGATCGACGGCAAGATCTACGCGACAACCGCCGCGGGCGATGTGTTCGTCCTTGCGGCGGATCCGAAGTTCCAGCAGTTCGCACGCAACGCGCTTGGCGAAGTCGTCCGCGCGACGCCGGCGGTTGCCGGCGGCCGGCTGTACATTCGCGGCGAGCGGCATTTGTTCTGCATTGGCAAGAGTCGCTGATGCTCAGCGCAGGAGCTCTCCCTTGCGGACTCTTATTCCTCTACTACTGATAGCCTGCTTCCTTCATGCTGGCTGTCAGCCCCGGCAATCGTGGCTCAGCCATTTCGGTTTCCGGCGAAGGTCTTGACATCTCGGCAATCCGATACGATGAAAAAACTATCTTCGTCCTGGCGGCCAATGATACCGTGGCGGGATTTTACTCCAGCTACCCAGCACCGCATGGCAGCCTCCACGCGGATGGAAATGCAAATGTGGTGGAGTGGACTTACGCGCCGCAGGGGGCAGAGCAGGGCACCTTGTTGATTGCCGGCCAGCAATTTGAGATTCGCGATGGATCTGTTGTCCTGATTTCGCTAAAGCAACAGGCACCAAAGATTGAAGTATTTCCTGCAGACGTGTCGGACATCTGCTCGCCAGGTGTGGAGAGAAGATTCAGGCTCCTGGCCGACAAGACGCCTCGGATCAAAGCCTTTCTTGAAGAGAAATAGTGAAATTGCCCGATTGGCGGCAGAAATTACGAACTGAGGAATGATCCATGTCGTGCCGGATTGGCTCTGCTATTGCAATCGTGGTCGCTGTCCTCTCGACTCCCGGCGTGCTTCGCGCGGAACAGATCACGTATCAGGTCACGGGCCTGTTCATGCCCGAACGCGAAGCGGACCTGCGCGAAGCGGTCGCCAAGATGCCGGCGGTCAAGCTGGTGCGCATCGACTACAACAAAGCGGAGGCCGTCTTCGATTTCGATGCGAAGAAGTTTGGCAAGCCGCAGCAGGCGCTCGCCGCGTTCGACCAGATGCTCAAGCAGGCGTCCAACCACACCTTCGGCGTCAAGCCGCTCAGCACGACACCAGCGGACAAGTTGACGTTGATCGAAATCCCTGTCAGCGGCTGCGATTGCAAGGCGTGTTCGCTGGTCGCGTATGAAGCCGTCTACAAGCTCGATGGCGTCGAGCGCGCCACCGCCAGCTTCCGCGCGGGCAAGGTGACCGCAGTCATCGATCCGACCAAGACCGACCGCGCCAAGCTCGAAGCGGCGCTCAAGAAACGCGGCGTTCATCTCAAGTAAAAAACGATTCCTTTCGCATGTCACTTTATCCTTTTACCTTTTTACTTTTGCCTTGTTATCGAGGCGGCCCGTAGGTGGCTTGCAGGTTGCGTTCGCCGCCGAGCAGCCGATACACGGGGCCGGCGATCGCACCGCTGCGCGGCGACATGCGATCGCGGTAGATGATCGGATACTGATCCAATCCCAATGCCCTGGACACGTGATAATGCGGTTCGTGCGGGTCGGCGATCCACGGCGTCAATTCACGCAGCACTGCGTAGCTT
>DASRSQ010000416.1:0-18424 GCA_035656475.1 Gemmataceae bacterium
CTTGCGGCCGGGTGACGTTATAGCCATTGCTTTGTCTCCTGAGAAGCAGGATCAACAAAACGTAGCCAAGCTTCGGGGCTTGTCCCCAGACAGGTGGGAGAGGTTGGTCAACGTTATTGATGCGACGGGCAATACAACCCCGCTCGAAGTCATCTCGGATTTGCTCGATCTGAACAAAAATCAAGAGATGGAGGCGCTCGCAGCTCGAGGCAACATGACTCGTATTGTCAAGATGTTGCACGACAAGAGCAGCCAGTTGATGGATATGCTGGTCCAGGCATTGTCCGAGGGAAAGCTGTGCATCATTGATGTGTCTCAGATGCGCGGAGGCCAGTCACTGGTGCTTTCTGGTTTGATCTTGCGTCGCATCTTTGATCGAAACCAAGAACAATTTACTGCTGCCGACCCGGAAACGATCCCAACCATTGCTGTCGTGGAGGAGGCACAGTCGGTGTTGAACGAGAACGCACCGGCGGCTGAACCATATATTTCGTGGGTGAAAGAGGGGCGGAAGTACGATTTGGGAGCGCTTCTAATTACTCAGCAACCCGGGAGCATTCCGGTTGAGATCCTAAGCCAAGGGGATAACTGGTTCATTTTCCATCTGCTATCAGCAGCTGATCTTGTGTCTCTAAAGCGTGCGAATGCTCATTTCAGCGATGACCTCTTAAGTTCACTACTCAATGAGCCAATCCCTGGCCAAGGTGTGTTTTGGAGCTCTGTAGGAGGTAAGCCTTATCCCATCAGCCTTCGCGCGTTGTCGTTCGAGAAGCTGTATGTTGTGCGCGACGAGGATTACAACAAACCGGCTGGGCTGACCTACGCGCAAGTGTTACGCAACACCTTTTTGGGTATGGCTCAGATTGGAATCGCTCGCGGTGATCTGGAAACGCAAACCACGGGTGATTTGCCTCTTGAAGAAGACGATCGAGGCGAAACCGAACCGGTGGATGTTATGGCGAACATTGAACAGGCGGCAATCGAGGCTCTGCGGCGAGACCAAGCATTGCGTCAAAATCTGGAATCCGAGAGCGGCATGCCATGGTACGGAGTACAAAAATGTCTTATGGATCATTTGCCGAAGCAGCTCGAGGACCGTCGCCAATTTGGATACAACCTTGTTCCTAAGGCTATGAATTCGATATTTGGAAACCAGACATCGAGTTGGGAAACATATAAGAATTCCGATTCCGGAAAAACGTGGATTCGGGTCAAAAAGTGATCGACAACCTACAACAAGGCGCAGCCGCGTTGAATGGGATTTGCCCCTACTTTACGATGTTTCCACTGGACTTTCCGCTCAACATTTTGAAGCGGAAAGCACGAAGCAGTGATGTAGTGCTCGACCCCTTCTGCGGCCGCGGCACTACCAATTTCGCTGCTCGACTTATCGGTCTTCGCTCCATTGGTGTGGACTCCAGCCCGGTTGCTGCAGCCATTACAGCCTCCAAGCTCGCCAAGACTACCTATAAGGACATTCTCACCGAAGCACGCGCAATCGTGGCCGAAGGTGAAGCACGCCATATTCCGACCGGCAAATTCTGGCGAAGGGCATTTCACCCGTCCGTCCTTGATGCGCTATGTCGATTTCGAGAGACGTTCTTGGAGAGCTGCGCGACGGACACACGGATTGCGCTTCGTGGCATCATCTTGGGTGCGTTGCACGGCCCAAAGCAGAAGACTTTTCCAAGTTACTTTTCTAATCAATGTCCGCGCACCTATGCTCCGAAGCCTGCTTACGCAATTCGCTATTGGAAGGAGCGAGGACTTAATCCCGAGGCTGTCGATATCTTAGCCTTGATCGGGCGTCGGGCGCGGCGCTACTACGGAACGTCACTGGACGCCGTCGGAATTGTTCGATTGGCGGATAGTCGAGAAGCTGGCGCCGTCCAGCCAGAAGAACCGCACACTCGCTTTAATTGGGTTATTACTTCGCCGCCGTACTACGGCATGCGAACCTACGTAGCTGACCAATGGCTGCGTAATTGGTTCGTGGGGGGCCCTGATACCGTTGACTACGCCAACAGGGATCAGGTTCTACACTCCAGTCCAGAGAAGTTTGCAGCCGAACTCCGTCAGGTGTGGCGCAACGCGTCGAATGTATGCGCCCCAAGCGCCAAGATGGTCATTCGTTTTGGCGGAATCACCGACCGAAGTGCTGACCCATTGGGAATAATTAAAGAATCGCTCACACGTAGCGGGTGGAAAATTACTACTATCAGGCAAGCAGGTACTGCTGCGCATGGCAGGCGGCAAGCCGATACGTTTTTACGCAAACGGTCAAAGCCTGTCTTGGAATATGACATCTGGACGGTTAAACGCTAGCTCGGGAAAACATGAAACAGAATTAATGTAGCTAGGTCGCAGTAAGACACCGCGATTTCGAATATACAACGATGCGTGCAGTTCCTTAATACACTTACTGAGCATGGGGGCAGGTATGAGAGAGACAAAGTTTCCCGTCTGTGCGGTGAATATTGCTGCCCAGCATCATCCCAAAGGTATATATGGGCGGCTCCTTAATTCAGCGTTCGAGCTTCAGCGAGCACTGCCAGTACATGGCGACAGGCATGCGCTTTTGGTTAGTGTCGAATCTGCTGATGAGCTCATGAGTGGAAGAAAAGTGGTTCGCGGTACATTGTCGACGTTCCTTGACCTGGACATGGATGCGCCTTGGTTTGATATGGAAAACCTGAGGGTGATGACGGAGGATCAGCGTAGGGCAATACAGATTCCGGAGTCCTTGCGGCCTAACATGGCAGATTTCCACTTTGTGCTGGACACCGAGGATCACATTTTGGTGTGTCAGGCCCGCACCGAAATCAGCGGGAAGCGGCAACATGTGGTCAAGCTAACTGGAAACATGCTCGCCGGCTTTCTTGGAGAGCTATTCTCAACTCCTGAGATTCAGGGACAGTACGGTGACGTCGAGGTTACCCCTGTGCCGGATCACGATTCTGTAGAGGCCATACTTAAAGGCAAAATTAAGCGGCTTCACATCTTCCTGAGGGTGCCGAATCCAGATGACCTGGAGGAAACACAAAGGCAGATAAAGAAGCGCATGAAATCCCTAAATGCGAAACAAATTGAGCAAATTGTTTCAGCCGAGTCTGGTGAGTTTGTAAAACCTGATAAGGATCTGCTAAACACTGCACGTGTTGCAGCTTTGAATGGTAAAGTTGATGCTGTTTTGAAAAAAGGCAGTAAATCTGTTCCAACGTCAACTCGATCGGTACCAGCAACATTTGAAATAAGCAAAGATCGACGAGAAACAGATGCTCGGGCCATGGATCGTGCAGCTGAGCATGCGATTCATATGATTGAGAGGTTCAGGATGCTTGCCAACCCATTGCCTACAACTAGACGTAAACGTCGTCGCCGCTGAACTTGGCTTTATTTGCGCCTTCGCAATGGTGGATGCTCGATGCGGAGCCCCGTGGCTATCGGCGCTGTTGCTCTCACCCAATTCGTTTTACGCGAGGGAGCTAAAGTGAAATGGCCTATTCAATTTTGTGGTGCCGCACGAGCTTTTCGCACGTACTGGAAAATTTATGGCGGGTGGCGCGCTGTATTTGAATCGCCGTACGCGTATGCTGCGGCGGGAGCGACAGCATTGATGGCGCCCATTTGGTTAAGGCCTAGCTGGTGGGATTTGGTTCTCTCCATACTTCCAAGCCTTTTAGGGTTCTCGTTAGCCGGATTTGCGGTTTTTTTGGCGTTTGGGGATGATGGATTTCGAAGAGTCATCGGTGGAAAGCGGTCGAGTGATGAATCAGACGAGGCAAGCCCCTACCTACAGTTTTCAGCTGCTTTTCTTCATTTTATTGTCGTACAAATACTAGCTATTTGCGCTAGTTTGTTTGCGAAATCATTTTATATGATTAGGTTGACAAATAAATATGTAATTTCATTTAACGAAATTATTAAGCCAATATGGTGGGCATTTGGGTTTCTTTTATTTGCCTATGCGATACTTTCTGCGTTAGCGGCGGCAATGGCAATCTTTGCTCTGACGCGTAGTTTTGACGACTACCTTACCGAAACAGTAGATGAGTTGGGTGGTCGGAAATGCGGGAATTGCAAATGCTGCGCGAAATGCACGAAGAATGGTGAAGGAGACTAAATGTGTAGCTTCGCCATTCAAGCCTTGGGCATCAAAAAAGAGGCGTCAGATGCCCATTGGCAAGTAAATGGGGCTATAGGTTGTAGAACAAAAGGTGTCGGGGACAATTCCTGAGTGTTAGCGCACCTTTTGAGCGAACAACTCGCGATGACGTGAGAGGAACACACGTTGTTCATCCCGAAATGGCTCGACGCGTTTGGCTGGATCGATCGACCAGCGATACAGGACATTGGGTGACAGGGAGGGGTGTACCAGCATCTGACCGTCGTCCTCGAAGCTGAGCAGTTCCTCGTCAAACAGGGCGTCGACGTGCGGCGACAGCAGAATTCCGTTGTTGCCGTTGAGGCGATCGGCGTTGTCGGCCTCCCGCCAGGGCTTGATGTGGCTTGCTACCAGCACGCGTGTGTCGGTTACGCCGGTTACGCGGCAGGCGCCATCCAACACGATCACCCGCTTGCGAAAGAGACCTTGGCCGATGCGGGCCTTGGCAAGTTGCAGGCGTTGCGTCACGGTTAGCGAGTCATCATCTTCAATGTGATGGATGTCTTCGAGCACATCGGGACGGGTGTTCTCGTCTGCGTCGATAGCCGGGGCCGTGTGGTAGTCTGCAACGTGGTCGGCACCCGTGAGTGTAAGAATAAGGTTGCCGAGCGCGTCGGAAATTCCAGCGAGATAGCAGCCTTGGTTGCCGTGGCCGTTTTGCTGGATGGGGGAGTAGCGCGTGGGCAACAGTGGACCGATGAGATCGATTGACTGCGCGGGCCGGATTGGCCATGGTGCGGGTCGAAAGTCGACCTCAACCATCCAGCCTTCGTTCGACCAGTAACCACCGACATCACCGAATTCATCGGGTTTCGGGCACGCGGTAGCTGCTTCCGTGACGCGCCCGATCGCGCCGATCTGCCCGTGGGCATACGAGAACACGATGTCGCCGGGGCGAACCAGACGCATGTTTTCGTAGGTCTGGTTACGTACGCCATTGGCATTTCGCATGGGTGACCATAGGTAGCCGCCACGAACTTCGTGGTCGCGCGTTTGCTTGTGGTTGACCCACCAGAACGCCATGCCTTCCCCCAGGTGGCGCCAGGTTACTACATTGATGCGTCGTATTGCCGCGGCTGGGTGTCGTCGTTACACATTCCGGCGCGATAGACTTTGGGCTTGCCATGTAGCGAGGTTATGCGCATGAGTGTCGATTCGGAGTGCATCTCGGAACGGGAATTTCATGACGTATGGGGCGTCTAGACGTATGGGGCGTCTATCTGAAGCCATCCGGCGACCTGTTCGAGTTCGAGGACGTTCGTGACCAGCCGGAGAACCATGTCTGGACGGTGGTCGAAACTGGCGACGACAGCGACGGCAGCTGGTACGCGCAGCCCGGCTTTTACATCGTCAACAAGCTCGGCTACGTGATGACGAAGAAGCCGTGGGTGGATCCGGCGCGCGACGCGATCTATTTCCTCGATGATTTCGACCACGAGGATGACGAGTCCGAGCTGTGAGGAAAACAGGGGGTCAGAGTCGACTGCGATCAGGTTGAGTTTTTGTCACCGGAATCTTTCGCGAGCATCCAATCCACGGCGGCCTGGCAGTGGAGTTCGGTGGTGTCGACGCGCGGAATGTCTGGCGCGTCCCCTGCACGCAGCAGCATGCCGAACTCGGTGCAGCCGAGGATCACCGCCTGCGCGCCCGCGGTGTGCATCCGGCGCATGATCGAGATGAAACGTTCGCGCGATGCCGCTTCCACGCGCCCCTTCACCAGTTCGTCGAAGATGATCTGGTGCAGCGCGTCCTGTTCTTCCGGTGTCGGCACGCTGATGGACAGGCCGTGGCGTTCCAGCCGTTCGCGGTAGAACGGCTGGGCCATGGTGAAGCGGGTGCCGAGCAACGCGGCGCTGCGGTGGCCGTCGGCCAGCAAGGCGTGCGCGGTGATGTCGGCAAGGTGCAGCACCGGAACGCTGACGGCCGCCTCGATCGCAGGCGCCACCCGATGCATCGTGTTGGCGCAGATCAACAGGCCTTCGGCCCCGGCGTGTTCCAGCCGGCGCGCGGCATCTGCGAGGATGCGGCCCGCCGCATACCAGTCATCGGCGTGTTGCAGGCGCGCGATCTCGGCGAACTCGACACTCCACAGCAACAACCTGGCCGAGTGCAGGCCGCCCAGGCGCGCGGCAACCAGCTCATTGATGCGCTGGTAGTAGTGCAGGGTGGATTCCCAGCTCATGCCACCGATCAGCCCGATGGTTTTCATGCCGTGCAACGTCCCATGGATTGAAGCGGGAATTCTCGCACAAGGAAAAGCCGGGCTCGGCGCCGACCACGGCGCAGCGGTCTTCGCGCCGCGCGATCTTGCGCGGCGAGCTCGGCGAAGAAGCGCGGGCCGCGGCCGTTGGCCCAAAGCGGCTGTCGGGAAAAGTCGACTCAGACGCTGTTTTACGCGGCGATCCGCTCGATCCGCGCGACCTTCTTACCCAAGACCCGGTGGGCTTCTTCGAGGTCGTAGTCGGCCTGCAGGCCCAGCCAGAAGCGTTCGCTGGTGCCGAGGGCGGCGGCGAGTCGCACGGCGGTGTCGGCACTGACGCCGCGCTTGCCCAGCACGATTTCGTTGATGCGACGCGGCGGCACGCCGGCAGCGCGGGCGAGGGCGTTCTGGCTGATGCCGAGAGGTGCGAGGAATTCTTCAAGCAGCACTTCGCCGGGATGGATGTTGGGCAAGGTTTTCATGTCGTCCTCGATGTTTAGTGGTAGGCGACGATCTCCACATCGAGCGCATCCCCTTCCTTCCATTGGAAACAGATGCGCCATTGATTGTTGATGCGTATGCTGTGCTGGCCTTTGCGGTCGCCTATCAGGGCTTCGAGCCGGTTTGCGGGCAGAACGCGCAGGTCGTCGAGCGTGGCGGCATTGTTGAGCATGCGCAGCTTGCGTCGTGCCGCGTGTTGGATGTCCGTCGGCAGCCGCCGTGACGGCGTGCCCTGCCAGATCTTCTCGGCTTCCTTGTCGGCGAAGGTTCGGATCATGTGCGGACTATAACGTAATGCGTCATGTAACGCAAGGCGTTATGGAGCCGAAAAACTTCGGCCCGATCCCTCGCCCGGGTTGCTGCTTTTTCAACAATTGGTCAGCGAACGCCGGTCCAGCTCGTGATGGATCAGCACCACGCATTGCGACGCGAACAGCATGGTGGGTCCCAGCGTGATCCTGATGGCGCCGAGGCGTTCCAGGGTGTGGAAGGTCTTTGCGGGCATCGGGATGTGATCGGTCAGCAGGAAACAGGGCTTGCCGTGGAAGGCCTGTTCGCGGATCGGTTTGCCTTTCGGGTCCATCACGAACAGTTGATGGTCTTCAGCCAATTCCTGCACCAGCCGCTCGAAACTGACGGTACGAACCGTAACGCCCGGTTCCACGGCTCGCGTTTCCTCTTTTCCCATGCCCGCGGCAACGTCCAGTGCCGTGGCGATCTTGCCGAGCAACGCCTGCTCGTTGAAGCCGCCGATGTCGCGCATGGCATCCACGTCGAAGCGGATGGTGCGGGAAAAATCCGGCGTGCTTTCCAATACCAGGTAGACCGTCACCTCGGGGCGATGCGATTGCGCCACGAAGATCGCATTCATCAAGGTGTGGGCCAGGATTTCGGTGTGGGCGTCCTGGCCAACGGCGGCCAGCAGTTTCCGGCTTTCCGTGGGTGCTGCCCGCGCTCGCAGTACGAAGGTTCGCATGTGTGCCGTCACCGTTGGCGGGGAACTGCCCGCCATTGTCGGCGAAATGTCGCCGGGTTCGCTGGTTGGGGAAAATTCGACCCTGGCCCCGGTTTTCCCCGGTCATGTCAAACTTGTCATGCAACAGGTCGCAAGCGAGGTGGAACATGAAACGCATGGCCGGATCCCGTCGGGGGATCATCGCCCTTTTTGCCGCGCTCGCGCTGTGGCTGGGCAGCATGGCGCCGCTGGCAGCCGCTGCGCCCGCGCCGGCCGAATCGTCTGTCTCGGTCACGTACGTCAATCCGGAGCAATTCACCGAGAACCGCATGTACGGCTGGCAGGACCGGTACAACCGGATCGATTATCTGGCGCAGCTCAAGGCCTACCTGATCAAGCAGGGGCACGCCATCCTCAAGCCCGGTCAGAGCCTGCACGTCGACATCACCGACATCCAGTTGGCGGGTGCGTACGAGCCCTGGCGCGGTCCGCGATGGGATTACGTGCGCATCATGCGCGACATCTACCCGCCGCGGATCAATCTGGACTTCAGGTTGGTCGGCCAGGACGGCAACGTGCTGCGCGAGGGCAAACGGACGTTGCGCGACCTGGACTACCTGCACAGCGCCGTGACCGTGGCGGCAGCGGAGGGCGCGCCGCTGTATTACGACAAGGCGCTGCTGCATCG
The DNA here is from genome assembly GCA_035656475.1 of Gemmataceae bacterium. Taxonomy (GTDB): domain Bacteria; phylum Planctomycetota; class Planctomycetia; order Gemmatales; family Gemmataceae; genus SIAQ01. Next base: position 8,510 of record DASRSQ010000416.1, read on the forward strand.
CTGGCTGAGCCGTGGGCCGGACAAGCTTTGAACGGCAGCGGTCGACCCTGACGTCGGTTTTCGACGGCTGCGCCGCGATCCGTTCGATGCGTGCCGCCTTGTTGCCCGGCGCGCGGTGCGCTTCTTTGAGGTCACAGTCGGCTGCAGACCCAGCCGAAGCGTTCGCTGGTGCCCAGGGCAGCGGCGAGGCCCACGGCGGTGTCGGCGCTGACGCCGCGCTTTCCCGGCACGATCATTGATGCGGTGCGGCGGCGCCCTGGGTTGTTGGGCATGCGCAGCTTGCGTCGCAATGCGCTGCGGAAACAGGACGCCGGGTTGCCATCCACCGATCGCCGCCGTCCATGTAGGATGCGGGGATGAGCTACGCCCACTTGAAACCAACCCTGCCGGCTGCCGCAGCCTTCCTGCGACGGAGCAGCCACGCGTGAGCGTGTCCTGGATGCAGGCGCCGCTTGCGCGACGCTTCCGCCCGTTGCTGTGGCTGGGCGTGTGCTTTCTCGCCATCTCGTTCGTCACGCGCGTGATCCTGTTGCTGATGACGGGCTCGGGCGTGCCGCCGAATCCGGTGGACTGGCTGTACGCCTTCGGCGTCGGGCTCGGCTACGACCTGGTCACGTTCGTCTACTTCGCGTGGCCGATGGTGTTGTTCCTGTGGCTGGTGCCGACCCGGCGCGGGCGCTTGCCGGGCTGGCGGCGGTGGCTGTGGTACGCGTTGTTGCTGGTGGGCCTGCTCGTCCTCTGCGCGGGCCTTCTGCGCTGGCAGTTCCACGCCAACCTGAAAACGGGCTGGCCGGTGCTGCTGCCGTTCCTGTTCGCGCTGCCGCTGGCGGCGTTCACCTACACCTCGCGTGTCGGCCAGTGGATCCTGTGGGTGTTCTGTCTGCTGCTGCTGTTCGGGCTGCTGTTCGTGGGCGCGTCGGAGTTGACCTTCTGGAACGAGTTCGGCTCGCGCTTCAATTTCATCGCGGTGGACTACCTGATCTACACGCGCGAGGTGATCGGCAACATCGAGGAGTCGTACCCGATCGCGCGCTGGATCACGCTGCTGGCGGTGGCGGCCATCGCGATCGTCGTGCTCACGCGGCGCAGCCTGCGCACGCGCGACGACGACAGCCGCTTCGGCCAGCGCTCGCTGGTGGTGCTGGGCTGGCTGGCGGTCACGCTGGTCACCGCGTTCGCGGTCAATTCGGGCATGAAGGATCGCCGGCAGAACACCTACGTCAACTCGCTGGCCGGCAACGGCATCTACGAGTTCTTCGCGGCGTTCCGCAACTCCAGTCTCGATTTCCACCGCTTCTATCGGACGCTGCCCGATGCGCATGCCTACGCCATCGTGCACAGGATGCTGGAAGCGCCCAACGCGACCTGGGTCAGCGATGATCCGCACGACCTCACCCGCGCGATCCACGCCGCAGGTCCCGAGCAGCATCTCAACGTGGTGCTGATCACCGTCGAAAGCCTGTCGGCGGGTTACCTCGGCGCGTTCGGCAATCCGAAAGGCCTCACGCCCAACCTCGATCGGCTGGCCGGCCAGAGCCTGTTCTTCGACAACCTGTACGCCAACGGCACGCGCACCGTGCGCGGGCTGGAGGCCGTGACGCTGTCGGTGCCGCCGACGCCGGGCGACTCGCTGATCAAGGAGAAGCACAACGAAAACCTGTTCTCGCTGGCGGACATCTTTAACCAGCGCGGCTACGTGTCGGAGTTCGTCTACGGCGGCTACGGCTACTTCGACAACATGAACTATTTCTTCGCGAACAACGGCTACAAGGATGTCGATCGGCGCGACATCCCCGCCGGCGCGACGATCCACGGCGAGAACGTCTGGGGCGTGGCCGACGAGGATCTGTACACCCTGGCGATCGGCCAGATGGACAAGATCCACGCCCACGGCAGGCCGTTCTTCCTGCACATCATGACCACGTCCAACCACCGGCCGTACACCTGGCCGCAGGGCCGCGTGGACATGAAGCAGGGCACGCGCGACGGCGCCGCCAAGTACACCGACTGGGCCATCGGCGATTTCATCCGCCGCGTGCAGGCCAAGCCGTACTTCAAGGACACCGTGTTCGTGATCACCGCGGACCACTGCGCCGACAGCGCCGGCAAGTCGCGCATCCCGATCAACCGCTACCACATTCCGCTGCTGATCTACGCGCCCGCGCACATCGCGCCGCGGCGCGTCGAACGCATGACCGCGCAGATCGACATTCCTCCGACCCTGCTGGGCCTGCTGCATTTCAGCTACCGCAGCCGGTTCTTCGGCCACGACGTGCTCGACCTGCCGCCGGACCGCGACCGCGTGTTCCCGTCGACCTACCAGAACCTCGGCTACCTGCGCGGCGACCGCCTGACCATCCTGTCGCCCGGCCACAAGGTGGAGCAGGTCAAGCCGAACCGCAAAACCGGCGGCGCGGCGCCGTACCCGCAGATGGACCAGACGGAAGTCGATCAGGCCATCGCCGCCTACCAGGTCGCCTACGACGAATTCCACAGCGGACGAATGCGGTGGCGCGTGAGTGATGCTACGCCGGTGCAGGCGTTGCCTGCGTCTGCAGCATCCGCGGCGTCTGCGACACCCGCAGCGCCCGCCGCCGACAAGACCGCGAACCCCTGAACTTCGCCGCGAAGTGCGCTATCTTCGGCACGCCGCGCGCACTCGCGAGAGCGTGCGTGATGGTAAACAGCTCGTCATTCCGGCGCAGGCCGGAATCAGTGGTTGGTCTGGTTTTCCAGCTCGTCATTCCGGCGCAGGCCGGAATCCAGTGATTAGCCTGGTTTTCTAGCTCGTCATTCCGGCGCAGGCCGGAATCCAGGGATTTGGTTTGGCAGGCATGCCACAGGCCACAGGGGGATGAGCGTGCGCAAACACTTGCGCGTCGCGATCGTCGGTTACGGCACGGGCGGTCAGGCGTCCGCGCTGATGCTCATCGCCGACGGAGCGGCATGCGGAAAGGATGGCTGGGGTGGATGGCGTTGACGGAGATCGGGGACGACGCCGAAACGGTGCGAACTTGAACCACAAGTCTCCGGTGCGCCTGGATTTGTCGTTCCCGCCGAATCGGCCATGGGGTAAGATCGCGGCGGCGCAGGGGGGCGCCGATGGAAATCACGCAAAAGCATGCATCGAACAAGATCCGTTTCGTCTTCCATGACGACCGCTTGGATCACGCGTGGCAGGACAGCTCAAGGAGCCGCAGCTTTTCCGTTCCCTATACGGAAATCAGTCGTGATCGGCAAACCTTCACTGAGTGCCAAGTATGGTTTCGTAACGCTGGACTGATCTGGATGCTGATCGGTTTCGTCTGGGTCATCGCTTCATGGTCGGAGCACCGATTGGGTGCGGGATGGTTCTGGCTCCTCCTTGGCGTGGCTTGCTATGCGATCTATCACTTCCGGGTCACACGATTCGTCATCCTGCCGAGCGACAAAGGCAACCTGCTGGTGATAGATGACGAGGACGGCAAGCGCATCGTCAGCGAAATCGAGACCCGCCGCGCCAAACAGTTCCGCGAGGAATATGACTTCTTTCCGCGGGACGACTCGCCCGAACAATTGCGCAAACGCTTCAACTGGCTGCACCGAGAAGGTGCACTGAGCGATGAGGAATTCAAGCAGCGCATGGAGAAAGTGGATGCGCTCGCCCGGCCGGCGCAGGAGGAAGAGGCGGCGCCAGACGCGAGATTACTTCGCTGATGTTCGTTGCGAGAGTGTGCGAAATGCACGGCGCCAGGTTCCGTTAAGCCGGTCGAGTACCACGACAGGCCGGATAATTTGGACAGCCCCAGAACGTATCACCGGTGACGCGGTTGTTGCGTTTGACCATGGCTGTTTTGCATTTGGGACAATCAGGTGTGGTAACGGTTTGTCCCAATGCGGGACCCTGAGCGAACCGCGGAGCAGGCGCAGACGTTTGCGCTTCGCGGATCATCGAGAGTAGCGCTTCGCCATGGATAAGTTCGATGGGCTTCCCTTGCGCAAAACGTCGCGCGTCCGGCGTGAAGTCCCCGACCGCAACGATCTTGACTGCGCTTGCGCCATGGTGGGCGAGCAGCCCATACATCTCGCGCACCACTTTCACGTCGACGCGCTGGCGGCGCCATTGCTTGCACTGCACCAGAGTGATCTTGCCATTCTTGCTCAGCCGCAGATCAATTCCACCGTCCGCGCCGCCGAGGCCGGTTTCCTCTATTCGATAGCCTTGGCGCCTAAACGCCTCGCCGACCAGCATCTCGAATTGCTTCCAGTTCATCGCGCGCAGGCTGTCGAGGCCCGTTTGCGTTTCTAGCAGGCGACCACGTTGGCGGCGGACGACGAATGAGCAGAATGCGGCGACCCAGCAGATTCCGAGCAGCATCCAGGCGAGCATGGCAAAGGCAGTGCCGTGGATAGCCCTGCCAAGCGCCGCAAGGGTTGGACTACCGGCGGATGAGAAGTACCACGCGATTCCGTAGCGAACCGCCACATAGCCAACGATGCCTAGCACGAAGCCCACGGGCCACGGCAACGATGCGAGCACTTCGAACCCACTTTCTTTCCGCCTTGCCATGTTGCGCTCCGTGTTGAGCCACTGAGACCTCGAAGTTCAAGCACAAATGATGCCGGTGACTTGGCCGTCTGCTTCACCGCCGTTTGTCTTATCCTGGCTGGCATGATCAGGGGCGGGCAATGAGCTCAATCGAGACAGGGTTTGAAGGCAGGGCGTGGACGCGGCGCGAAGTCGAACTCGTGGTGAACGCCTATTTACACATGCTGCGTATGCAGTTCATGGGTCAAAGAGCGAACAAGGCCGAGCACAACCGTCAGCTGCAGGCCATGCTTCCAGCTCGTACTAAGGCGTCAATCGAGTACAAACACTGCAATATCAGCGCCGTGCTGGTCGAGTTGGGTGTCCCGCCCCTCATCGGCTACAAGCCGTTGTTCAATTACCAGCAGCTGCTGATACCAGTTGTTTCGGAGGCCATCGAAAAGGACTCGCGGTTGGATGAAGCCGCGCTTCGTCAAGTCGAGACGCCGGCAGAAGCACCGCTGCTCGATTCGTTTGAGCATTTCGTTGTGGCGCCGCCTGAAGGCCAAAGGCTTCCAACATACGATGGAGTAGAACACGCGCGTGATCGGCCCTTGATCGTGCGTGATTACTTGCAGCGGGAGGCACGCAATCGATCGCTCGGAACGGCTGGCGAAGAGCTGGTCATGCGGTACGAGGCTCAACGCCTGCACGCTGCCGGCGCACGCGCGCTGGCCGATCGAATCGAGCACGTTTCCAGAACGAAGGGTGATGGTGCCGGCTATGACATTCTGTCTTTCGAAGCAGGTGGCCGAGAACGCTTCATTGAAGTGAAAACGACGGCTTACATCGCCGAGACGCCTTTTTATGTGAGCCGAAATGAGCTGTCGTTTTCTACCGAAGAAGCGGCGCAATTCCACTTGTATCGCTTGTTTGATTTCCGCAAGCGGCCGCGAATGTTCATGCTGGCAGGAGCCCTGGACGCCAGCTGTCGGCTTGACCCGGTGTCGTATCGCGCCGAAGTGATGGCACGGGGCTAGCGCAGCGATTTATTGGATGCGGAGCGGTGGCGCCTTCGTGACGCGCGCCTAGACGAAGCTCGCACGCCCACTCACGTCTCACGCCTCACGGCTGTTTGACCCCGTGGCCGGTCAAAACGGTTTTCCACTGCTTCTGGTCCGGCGAGACCTCGATCTTCACCGTCACCTCAGTCGGGGACGTATAGACGTAGCTGATGCGGTCGTAGCTTTTCCTGCCGTGCTCGTCGTCTTCGCCGGTCTCGGTCCAGGTGTTGCCGCGGATGCTCATGCGCGAGGCGAAGGGTTTCGCGCCGCTGCTGCCGACGGCGAACATCTCGTAATGCCAGTAGCTCTTGTCGCGGGCGTTCCAGGTGTCGGCGACCAGCGACTGCACCTTGTGTCCCGACCAGTCGTTGTCGAAGCTGCACATCAGGAAGAGTTTGTCGGCGGACCAGCCGCAATGCTCGTCCCAGGTAAAGGTGCCGGCCTTGCCGCCCGCTTTGTCCGGCGCCGTGGTGCCGTGATAGATCCAATGTCCGGCCTGCACATCCAGCGCCTTCAGATCGGGTGCGGGTGAGGGAAAGCCACTGGCAAACACCGGCGCGGCAAACAGCAGGGCAGCGAGAACGGCAATTCGCATGACGGGCTCCTTGGGTTTGGAAAAGAGGGAGTCAGGTTTCAAAAAGGAACGAAGGCAATCCATCGGTGCGCGTCGGGCCGTGCTTCGCTAACGATCCGTGACACCGCGGTGCGGATCACAGCCGCTTGATGCGGATGTCGCGGAACCACAGGCGGATCGGCGTCGTGCCTTTCTCCTCGGTGCCCTGCAGCGCGATGTGGCCGTCGTGGTAGTGGGCGAAGCCGGGCCAGTGCGCGAACTTGGTCTGCGCCACGCGCTGGTTCCAGGCGTCGGTCCACAACCGGGTGTCGACCGTCTTGTGTCCGTTCTGGAAGAACTGCACGTGGCCGTGGTCGACGCGGATCTCGATCTGGTTCCACTGTCCGGCGTCGCGCACCGACTCGTAGGGCGCGGCGTACAGGTCGAACATGTCGCCCGAGCGTTCGTACAGCACACGGCTGTCGGGCCTGGTGCAGGCGAGGTCGGCGATCTGCATCTCCACGCCGGTCTCGAAGGTGTATTGGTACTCGGGCGATTCGTGCACGTTGAACATCACGCCGCTGTCGGAGCAGGGCGTCGCCTTCCATTCCAGCTTGAGGTCGAAGTTTTCATAGCTCGCGTCGGTGATCAGGTCCTGGAAATCCTTGAGGTCACCGTCGCGTCCGCGCTGCAGCCGGATGGCGCCGTCCACCACCGACCAGTCGCGCCCGGCGCCTTTCTGGTTGTACGAGTGCCAGCCGTCGAGCGTGCGCCCGTCGAAGAGCAATTGCCAGCCCTGCGCCTTTTCCTGCACGGTCAGCGTGTTCGGGGCTTGCTGTTGCGATCGTGCCGTCGCCGGAACCAGCCCCGCCGCCAGCGCACACGCCGCTATCGAAATCGCGATGCCCCGATGTTGCATGCCTGCTCCCGGATGCCGATGGCGCGAGTCCGCCCCGCACCTTGTCCGCACGACTCTAGCCCGCGCGGCGGCAAACGCATGGGTCATAGGTAACGAAGCACCGCGGCGGCCGACCGGTTGTGCCTGCCGGATTCGTCGCAGCTCTGGCGGTCGATGCGAAAAGACAGGATCGGGACTACTTTTCAGTCTGTGCTGAATCTGCCTTGTCGTCCTCGCATTCCGGCGGAGAATCGGGCGCATCCACATCTTCTTGTCCGCGTTCGCGCTTGGCGCGCGCTTGCTCGGCGAGCTTGCGATAGCGCTCGAAATGCTGCTCCAGCTTTTCCTCGTCGAGCTTCTCCAGGTCCAGCAGCATGTTGTGCGCGCCTTCCATCGAGCGGATGAGTTCATCCAGCTTGATCTGCACGGCCATGCCGTCGCGGTTCTGGCTGTTCTGGATCAGGAACACCATCAGGAACGTGACGATCGTGGTTCCGGTGTTGATGACGAGCTGCCACGTGTCGCTGAAGTGGAAAAGCGGACCGGACACGCCCCATACGATGACGATCAACACGGCCAGGATGAACGCGTACGACGAACCGGTCTTGCGGCTCGCCCAGTTCGCAAACCGGACGAAGAACGAAGTTTTCTCTTGCGTTGCCATTTTTGCCTCCTCAATGAAAACGCATCGGTCATTGGTCGCGCGGTGCGGGGCGAAGCTTTTCCAGTTGCGGAGTGTAGGCCTTGACGAACGCGTTGCGCAGCACGTTGAGGATCGCGCGCCAGGTGCCGAATTGCTTGTCGTCGATGCTGCCGCTGATGGGGACGCGCGTGGCGAACTGGTCCTTCTTCTGGTTCGTGAAAATCGACGTGATGCCCTGTGCGAGGGCTTGCCAGGCGATTTCGAGCGGATTTTCGTGCTGCTGCGTCACGTCCTGCTTCCAGCTGAAGATCTTCATGTCGTGGAACAGCGGCTTGGCGTAGCCGTTGAGCCGGCCGTCGCGGGCGTTGAGCTGCATGACGAAATCGCCATGGCCCGAGGCGAAATCCAGTTTCGCGTAGGCGCGCGCCAGATCGTTGAGCCGGGTGAGGTCGATGTGCAGGATGCGCAGTTCGAACGTGAAGTCGACGGCTTTGCCGAGCGGGTCGAAACTCGCGGAAGTGTCCAGGGGCGCCTCGCCCAGCACCTGCGCCGTGGCGTGCATGTCGGCGACCCGGCGTCCCTTGCTGCGGTCGGCGTTGGTGAGATTGGTGACTACGGCCTCGACGCGGGTGGCCTTGATGTCCACCCGCGGATGGGAAACGAAATTGCGGAAGGTGATGGTGCCGTCGCTGACCTTCACTTCATCGAGGCGGATCGGGATGAGCTGTTGCAGTTGTGCACGCCAGTCCACGCCAGTGCCGACCTGGGTGCCGGCGCCGCCGTTGCTGTCGACGAAATTCAACACCGGCCGCTCGAATTCGACGCTGGCCCGGATTGCCCCGTGCATGAGCGCGCGCCAGCTCAGGTGGATGTCCATGTGCGGCGTCTCGAGCAGCGGCACCGGCACCTTGCCGCTGACCTTGACGATCTTCAGGCCATCGAGGGTGTAGGCGCCGCGCCACAACGAGATGTCGACGTCGGCGACGTGGCCGTGGTAATCGCCCATGCGCTCCATGTGCTTGTTGAGGCCATTCCGCACGATCGAGGGCAGGGCGAGGCGCAAGCCGATCAGCGCGAGGATGATCGCGAGCAGCGAACCAACCAGGATGATGCGCGAGCGCCGTTTCATGGTCGCGAATCTAGGCGGCGGTTGGTGAAGATCATGTGGCCGGCCGGCGTTCGCATCGGCGGCGGAAGGCATCGATGGCGGCTACCATCGCCTCATGTCCCGGCTGCTTCTGAACCTGCGCAACGTGCCCGATGACGAGGCCGCCGACGTGCGGGCACTGCTCGACGCGAAGCGCATTGCGTACTACGAAACCCCGCCAAGTTTCTGGGGCGTCTCGGCCGGCGGAATCTGGGTGACCGAGGACGCGGACTTCGCGGAGGCCAAACGCGCATTCGACGATTACGAGCAGCAGCGCAGCGATCGCGTTCGCGCCGAATACGCCGCGGCCAGGCGCGCAGGCACCGCCGAGACATTCCTTGGCGTGCTTCGTTCGGATCCGCTGCGCGTCGCGTTGGCCTTGCTGGGGATACTTCTTGCGTTGGGCCTGGTGGCGCTTCCGGTCATCCTGTTGCGCGGTTAGACCAACAACCGGCGATCAAACCCGGTAGTAGACTTCGCGCGGATTGCCGGTCCGCCTTGCTTCGCTTCAACCGCTGCTCTATCCAGGACGCATCCGGGCTACATAGTTGGGCAGCCCGGAGAGATCGGGTCAGAGTGCCTTTTGTGGTGGGCTTGCGACATCTGCCTACATTCTTTTGCGTAGCCCGGATAGAACCGCGCAGCGGTGGAATCCGTGGCGCCGGGCGGACCCTCCCGGATTCCGCTTCGCTTCATCCGGGCTACATAGTTGGGCCCGGAGAGATCGGGATCAGAATGCCTTTTGCAGTGGGCTTGCGACATCCGCCTACAGTCCTTTGCGTAGCCCGGATGGAACCGCGCAGCGGTGGAATCCGGGGCATCGGGCGGACGCTCCCGGATTCCGCTTCGCTTCATCCGGGCTACATAGTTGGGCAGCCCGGAGAGATCGGGTCAGAGTGCCTTTGTGGTGAGCTTGCGACATCTGCCTACATTCCTTTGCGTAGCCCGGATGGAACCGCGCAGCGGTGGAATCCGGGGCACCGGGCGGACGCTCCCGGATTCCGCTTCGCTTCATCCGGGCTACATAGTTGGGCAGCCCGGAGAGATCGGGTCAGAGTGCCTTTGTGGTGAGCTTGCGACATCTGCCTACATTCCTTTGCGTA
>DASRSQ010000417.1:0-4795 GCA_035656475.1 Gemmataceae bacterium
GTCAAGCGTATGTACGATTCGTTGACGGTGACCTTCGGCGGCTTGCTCAGGCCGAGCGCCTCGAAGAATTGCTGGACCGCGGCCAGGCCGTTGGATGCGGGCCCTTGCACGGGATATATCCAGCCGTTGTCGCGATACCAGTTGGCGACCGCGCCGCTCTCGAACAGCGGCGCGGCCTGCTTCGGCGCGAGCCGAGCCTTCTCGGCGATCTCGCGCGGCGTCTTCGCGCCGGCGAGCACGCCTTCGGGAAACGGCAGGATCGGCACGTTTGCCAGCACCTTCAGCTTGAACGTGCCCGCATTCGATTCGACCATCAGCGTGGCCTCAAGCGGCTTGACCGCGCCGCGCAGATGCTGTCCCTTGATCTGGATCGGGATCGCAGTGCTGTCCCGGAATTGAAACAGCTTCGACTCGCCGGATTCGGTCGGCGCCAGCCATTTGCAACTCGAGGAAACGGAGCCGAAGATGAGACGTGAGCCGAGGTTTTCAAGGTTCAATTCAAACTCGCTGGCCGAGCCCACCTTGAGGTTGCCGAGGTTGATGAGTTTGGGCTGGACGTCCAGCTTCGGAAGCGACAGATTGCCAGCGGGCAGGCGGGAGAGGAATTGATCGAGCCCGCGTTCGCGATCGGGAAACGCCGCCGCCTCCTGGGCTGCCTGGGCGAGGTCGAGACGTCCCAGGCCGCCGAAGAATTTTTGGACGTAGCCCTTGTGGAGCAATTCGACGGCGACATTCCAGTGGCGCTGGCAGCCGTGGGCGAATTCGTCGAAGGTGTTGCACGTTTCGCCGGTCGGAAAGACGAAAGGGGCGAGGAAGGTTTTGCGCGCGGCTTCGGGCGGCCCCGATGAGCCAAGCAGCGAGGCGCCGTCGAAATAGCAATAGCGAGCATCGCCGCTATTGGTTCGTGAGCAGTGCGGACAGACGAGTGGCATGGCTCATCACGCGATGCTGTTGGACACCGCCTCCGCTGGGAAATGGACCGTCAGGCCATTCTACGACCTTAATGGTATTTCGCAGCGGATGCAAGAATCTTCTGCAAATCAGGGAATCGGCGGCCCTTCCAGCTTCGGATTGTATTCGGTCTTATCCGTGACGTTCACGGAAAGACCGGATGTATCGACGGACGAATACTTCTGCGGGGTCAGAAACGGATCTGCAGGCATAGGTGCGTTTTCCCCCTTCGGGAGCCTCTTTCCCACGCCTTTTGTGTCCGTGGCGTAGTAGACCACGACGCGATTCTCCCCCACGACCACGTCCGGTGCGCTGTAGGTTCCATCCGATTGGATGGATACCGGCACCTGCACGCCGCTCTTGGAGACAAAGATGATCTTGCCATTCGGCTTGGCGAGGACCACGCCATTGTAAGTCACCTTGCCGCTGACGGTCGCGCGGCGTTCCGCGCATCCGGTCAATAGCGCCAGCGACAACCCGAGACACACGGCGGCCGTTCGCACAAGATGTCGAGAAATGAGAAATGGTCTTTTTCACCAACAAGAAGTCATGCTTCGGTTACGGGCGGCAAGTCGAGCAGGAAGGGGCGTCGAAATATAACGAGCATCGTCGCTGTGGTGCGCGAACAGCAAGTACGAAAATGGCCCAAACGCTACCCCTCGGAAATGGCGCATCGTCCTGGACCAGCCAGACCATTTCGCGGCGGAGGCAAGCGAATGCCGCTCAGTTGAGGCCGCCAGGATCAGTCGGACTTGTCTTTGGTATCGAGTACCTTCTTCAAATTTCGTTCTACCTTTATCACTTTCCTGGGATCGTTTTTCTCGCCACATCCCAAAAGAAAACCCAGAGCGATCAGAAACGTGCCAATCACGCACAGCCGGAACATCTTATTTCCCTGATAGAAGGATAACATCATGGATCAAGTGAAACGGATTCGCCTCCGTTACGCGAAGCCAGAGCGCTGAAATTTGCGGGTGTGATTGAATAGCTCAGGAATCGCACCGAACCATCGCAGAACAGGGCATTCATCCCACCTGGGTGAAAACTCCAGTAATGGCCGATGTGGCAATGGCTGCCATTCGGGTCGCCCTTGGCAAATCCGCTGTAGGTAGCGGCGGCGGATCCAAGGCAATCGCTGTATGCGGGATAATAGCCCCAGTTCACGAAATTCACGATCGTGGTTTGATTCCAGCCCTGCGTGTTCATCAGCGTTTCCATTTCGCCGGTATTGTCCAGCCCGGCGCCGTCGAACCACCAACCGAAAAGGAAATCATTGCTTGGCGGGTGTTCGCCAACCATCAACGTGTTGCTGGTGCCGTCGGTAATGCCAACCAGGGTCACCTTTGAGCCGGCATACAGCACGCCATTGAAGGGAACCGAACTGGCATAATCTCCCTGGCTGCCGGAGTTGCCAACATAGTCCGTAAAGCCAATGGAAACCGCTCCCAATCCGTAATCGATCTGGCGAACAAGCGAGCGTGCTTCCGAGTTGCACATGAAAACGGCGAGAGCCTGCCCCTGCGCCGGATTGGGACCATCGTTGGAGTTCCCGGTCAACCCGTACCAGGCGCCGCCGGCCCCCCAAGGGGCGTACGAACTTGTCGGATCGCTCTTGGCAAAGTTGGTCGCCTGCGTGAACAGCGGTGCTTGGTCCACATAAGGCAGGATCATCGCCATCCAGCTCCATGTCCAATTCTGATCAATGGTCTGGTGGCAACCATCGGGAAGGGCCTTCGCGACGCTGTGATAGTTGTGCATTCCCAGGCCGAGCTGCTTCATGTTGTTGATGCACTGCGTCCGCGCTGCCGCCTCGCGCACCTTTTGCACCGCGGGCACCAGAAGTGCGATGAGGATCGCGATGATCGCAATGACCACGAGCAATTCAATGAGCGTGAACGCTCTTCTGTGCTTGAATCGGAACATAGTACCAGCCCCAATAACAGGAAAAGAGAATGGATGAGCCTGAGAGCAAATGGGATGCCAACAGATAAATGACAATTCGCTGCATCTCTATTAACGCAAAATCAAAATATTGCCGACAGACACGGCAGAAAGTGCCAATAGGTAAGGCAACGGCACGATATTCAATCTCCTCCTACCTTAATTACTCGAAGCGTATGAATTTTCAGCGATTAAAAACAAACTAAACGAAAGTTGCAAGCAAAAAAGACCTATTCCGCGTGTTTTTCCTCCCGAAATCTTATGAATTCGCAGGTGGGGCGCTACCGGAGCCTTCGGTTGGGCTTTGAACTTGCCAAGGTTTCTGCTAATTTCCGGCGATTGCGGTATGTCTCCTGGAGGCTTTTCCCATGCGCTTTCCGCTCAGTTTCACCTATGCTCAGTTCGTTCATCGACGCAAGATGGAGAAGGCCAGGCGCGAGCGCTATCCGACCGTGCTAATGCTGGAACCTCTCTATACTTGCAACCTCGCATGTCTCGGTTGCTCTGTCGAACGCTACTCCGGCAAGTTGCAGGATCGCATGCCGCTCGAGCGGTGCTTTAAGGCGGTAGAAGACTGCGGCGCCCCGATCGTCAACATTTGCGGCGGTGAACCGACGCTCTATCCCGAACTCAAAGGCCTGATCGACGGCCTAATTGCACGCGACAGGCACATCATCCTGTGCACCAATGCCTTGAAGCTCGAGTCCAAGGTCTTCGGCGTCATCCCGCCCAGCTCGCGCCTCTTTCTGATGGTCCACCTCGACGGCATGAAAGAAACCCACGACTACGTTTGCAACCGCGCCGGCGTCTTCGATCAGGCCGTTGCCATGATCCGCCAGGGCAAACAGCTCGGCTACCGCATTTACCTCAACGCAACCGTCTACCAGCGAACCGATATCGCCGAGATCGAATCGCTATGCCGCCTGACCGATGATCTCTCGGCCGACGGCATTCTGATTTCGCCGGGCTACGAATATGCCAGCGTGGCGAACGACATTTTCCTGAGCAAGGAACAGATTCACGAGAAGTTCCGGGCCATTCGCGAGCTGGCCAAGCATTATCGCGTCAATGCCACGCCGAAATTCCTGGAATTCGCCGCCGGCATGGTCGACTTGCCGTGCTCGCCATGGTCTACGGTCAATTACACGCCGAAAGGCTGGAAGGCGCCGTGCTATCTGATTGAAGGGGAAGGCTATTTCCAGGAATGGTCGGAGTTCTGGGAGAAGACCGACTGGGCATACTGGGAGACTCGGCAGGACGAGCGTTGCCAGAATTGCAAGATGCACTCGGGTTTCGAGCACAGCGCGGTCAACGAAGCGATGAAGACGACGCGAGGAAAGCTGCAGTTGGCGGCCTGGTCGTTGGGATGGTAGGGCAAAAAGCAGGTAGCAGATAGCCGGCAGCAGGCAGCCAGATGTTAGGTTTCTGGCTACCGGCTGCCCGCTGCCTGCTAATCTTTAGCGACGGCGAGCGTTGTTGCAGCTCGGGCAATACGAGCCGCCCATCGCGCCCCAGTTGACTGTGCCGCCAGCGGCGGGCTGGTACGCTGCACCGCTGTTGGACGGGTAGAAGCTGGTGCGGGAGGAGTTCGTCTCGGTCGTGCGGACCGAGAATTGCGGATCGCTATAGCGCGTCAACACGCTGGCGACAGCTTCGCCGTTCAAATTCCCCTGGTGCCAGAAGGCCTGAAGGCCGCCGGTGCGGTCGCTGATGACCAGGCCGCTGCCGGAGATCTCGAACGCCTGGGCGAGTTGCTTGCCGGCAGAGGTGGCAGTGTCGATGTAGACGCAAACATATTTCTGCGCCATCAGTTGCATGGCTTCGGGCGATGCGTCACGGATCACTTGGTTCCAGCCGTTCGCACCGTTGCCAATCACCACGAGCACCGGCTTCTGCTGTTGCG
>DASRSQ010000418.1:0-1502 GCA_035656475.1 Gemmataceae bacterium
TACATCGAGAACTACTACAACGCAAAACGGCGGCACTCGGCCGCCGGCAACCAGTCCCCGATCAACTTCGAGCTGGCGCATTGCGCCCAGCTCGCCGCATAATCACATCAACAATCTGTCCGGAAAATCCGGGAAACTCCAGGGTGCCGCCCCGCACCGACGTAGCGATCCGCCCCCTTCATCGCCTGCAGCGTGACGACCGGTTGGTCGCGCGTTTGGCAACCGGCAGTACACGCATCCAAGGCTGCACCGGCACCGTCGTCACATTCTTCGCCCGCGCCGACGATGGAGTCGCCACAAGTTGTCGAGGTCCCAAAGGGCGGTCCAAGAACCTGACCCGACGTGCCGCCGGAGGCGGGCGTGACGGGCGAGGCGATCGCCTGCACGCTGAAGGAGTCAGAAGCCGAGACGTACGTCGGTGTTAGCGGTGCTCCCCCACTACCGGCAGATGGCGCCGCTATTGTGGTGCTCGCGCTACTCGCGTCCGAGGAAGTTCCCGCGCCTGGGTTGTTGCAAGCGAGAAGAAGGATTCCGGGAACGGATCCTAGAAATTGCCACAATCTCCAGCTGCGCCAACCCATCCAATCCTCCCAATCTCACCGCGCGCGAGCGCTGTTATTGGAAGCGTGTCCAGTAGCGATAGCGCAGCATCAGCTGAACATCCTCGAGTGCCTGAAAGTTCATGCCGGGCTTCTCCCAAACTCTCAGCGTAAAATTGCCATCGAGAGGACGTCCTCGAAATTCGGTGCGTCGGTACTGATCGATCAGGCTCTGGTCGCTCTTGCTCAGTGGATTGGTGAGATAACGTTCGGTGGCCAATCCTCGCGCATGCTCGATGTGACCTTCGAACAGGTTGATGCGAGCATCTCGTCCCTCGTGGTTGCGGACAAAGTAAGGTCCGCCATGCGCGAGCGAGTACTGAAGATTGCCAGAGCCGTAGCAGCTGTTCGGGAAATTCGAGTTTTCGCAGCCGACCAAGCCGGTGCCGACGAAGTTCACCGACACGTCGGATAAGCGATAGTTGAAGTTCCCTTTCGCGAACCCGGACGGTCCCAGGAAGTCGCCTGATTCGATGCCACGCTGATTGATTGCAAAAGTGGCCTCTTGGAAGCATTCGACCGTGGCCGACGCATCATCGCAAGCATCGGCGTAGCCGTTGGCACACAGCTTCATGCAGTTGCGGGTCCAGCGCGTTCGTCGGAAAGCCGCCCCTTGGTTGTCCGGACACGCAGGCGCCATTCGTTGCAAGGAGCCCATGGTGTGCTGATAAGCGCTGGCCTTGCCGTCCCGTCTAGCTTCGAGCATCAGTCCCCCGAGCACCACGTTGTCGATCGAGGGTGCCGTCACTGCAATCCTGGCATTCGTCACCGTGCTGATGTGGTACGACCGCCAACGACGAACGTACCCGCCGAGGTCCTGGCTGCTTTCGCTCGTCGCGTCGATGGCAACGCCATCGCCCCCCAGCAGCGTCACGGTCGGCAAGCTCGCCGTGCCGGTGTACC
>DASRSQ010000419.1:0-10205 GCA_035656475.1 Gemmataceae bacterium
GTCGAGGATGAAGAGGTCGCGAACCGCTGGCGCAAGACGTTGCTCGAGAAGGCGCCGCACTGGCTGCCAAGCGAGGGGGAGGTCGCAAGCCAGTTCTGCAAGCTATTGCAAAGCGACCTGCCGCTGGGCGCCTTGTGCGACATCCTCGCCTTTGCGCTGCCGCTCGACGCGGAGTTCAAACAATCGCTGCTGGCGGAGCTGCACGTCGAAGACCGCCTGCAAGCGCTGCATGACTTTGTCGAGAAATCACAACAACTCGCGCGCAAATCCCAACGCAAGTTCCCGCCGGAATTCAGTGTGAATTGAAAGACTTATTTGTCCCCAGCAGAGGCTTGCTGTAAAGGTTGGATGAGCGGCCGCATGGGGGATAATAAAGTCTTAATCACTAAGATGGATCTAATTACTTCACCTCTTGACCTTAGTCCAGTTTTCGTCCAATCTTTAGTCGTCACTTCCTGTTTCTCTTTTGTGAGGTCCAATTTATGGTTTCCCGTTCCGGAAAGGCTCGGCCAGCGTTTACGTTGATCGAGTTGCTCGTCGTGATTGCCATCATCGCAATCCTGATCGCACTCCTTGTGCCCGCGGTGCAAAAGGTCCGCGAGGCAGCGGCACGCACGCAATGCATCAACAACCTGAAGCAGATGACCCTGGCGGTCCACGGCTACCACGACGTCGCCAAGAAGGTCCCCGCGCTTTCGTCGAACCCCGGCGGTATCGTTCGCTCCTTGCATGTGGATATTCTTCCGTATATCGAACAGGGACCGATGTACCAAAACTGGATCACTGCGGCGCCGGCGGGAGTGGCCAACATCACCTCTACCATGTACGTCCAGCAAGTCCCCGCATACATTTGTCCGTCGGACGGCCAGGCTCAAAGCCATCCCAATGGTCTCACGGTCGCACTCGGCAGCAGCAGCTACAACGGCTGGGCCGCTACCAACTACGCCGCCAACCACTCGTCTTTGGCAAGTACGCAGGCACGATTAGCAACCTGGGTGTCTCGAGTTTGAGCCCTGCTTACGATCCCTCTGGCTATTCCTCTTCCGGCTTGACGCTCGTTGGCATCATGGACGGCACGTCCAATACGGCCTGCTTCATGGAACGCCTCTCCGGTGCAGGCGCCTGGTGGCACCTCGATTGGCCCCTGCCCTGCTCCAGCAGCAACTGCTATGAAAGCGCGAATTACCCAATTGTCTGGAACAGTCAGGGTGCACAGAATCCTCCGATCATTCCCAACGCGATCGTCGCAACCGCGAATACCTATGCTCTGACTTCTCCGCACTCCAACGGCGCTTCCGTTTCGATGATGGACGGCACGGTCCGATTCGTTGCCCCGTCGGTCTCACAGGTCTCGCTCAACCTTGTCATGTGTCCCAACGAAGGCGCGTCCGTCCCCTCGGATTGGCCGGCAAACTAACCCCCAGGAGGATAACGTGAAGTTTGCAAAGCTCGCGCTCATTGCCGCATTTGTTCTCGGCATGGCTGCCATGCCCGGCTGTGGACGCAATAAACCGCTCACGGAACAGCAGAAGAAAGCGCTCGATGATGACATGAAGAAAGCGATTGAGGTCAACAAGAACGCTCAGCCGCAGTGATGTTCCCCGGCTTCGTGCTTCGGCGCGAAGCCGCTCTTTCCTCCCCCTCAGCCAGAAATGGCCGTTTCAGCCTGACCCCTCTGCCCCATTCAATTTGCCGTGTGCCCGATTGCTTTTTCGCCGAAGCGATGCCCATCTGCGTCGGTTTCGCATAAACTGAAGTATGCTGCCAGCAACCTTTTCGTTTTTCGGAGATACCCTTCCATGCTGCAAATCCCGATCATCCGTTGGGGCGAACCGTATGACAGCCTCGACAAAGATAAAGTCGTCCACTTCGCGACGGGCGAGGTGCTGGCCGAGGTCAGCCGGGCCAACGGCGGTCTCGTCGAACGTGACATGAAACACGCCGCCCGCGCTCGCAAGGTCCTGCAAGAGATCCCGATCAAGAAGCTGCTCGAGATGGTCAAGAAGGCCGGCGAACTCTACGCCCGCGCCACGTTGCCGCTCGGCAATGGCACGCAGTCGCCCGACGAATTCGCACGCATGCAGTCCGCGACGACCGGCCTGCCCGAGCACATGTGCAAGTTCAACATGGAAAAGAACGAGTTCGTCCTCGCCAACATGGAGAAGATCCTCGACTCCCTCACGCGCGGCCTCGATCTCGAAATCCTCTCGCGCGGCTACGGCGTTGAAGCTCGTGGCGTCCCCGTCAGCTATCAATGCCAATCGCCGGTCCTCGGCATGGTGCTGCCGTCGAACTCGCCTGGCGTGCATACGCTGTGGCTGCCGATCATTCCGATGCAGGTCGGCCTCGTGCTGAAGCCTGGTCCGCAGGAACCGTGGACGCCGTACCGCATGGCGAACGCGTTCATCCAGGCCGGCATCCCGAAGCAGGCGATCGCGATCTACCCCGGCCTCGGCGACGTCGGCGCCGCGGTGCTCGCGCACTGCCCGCGCAGCCTGATCTTCGGCGGCACGGCGACGGTTGAGCAGTACAAGGGCAACCCGCGCGTGCAGGCCCACGGCCCCGGCTTCTCCAAGATCATCCTTGGCGACGACAAGGTCGATCAGTGGGAGAAGTACATCGACATCATGTGCGACTCCGTCTTCATCAACTCCGGCCGCGGCTGCATCAACTGCTCCGGCGTGTGGGTGAGCCGACATGGCAAGAAGATCGCCGAGGCGATGGCGGCCAAGATCGGCCCGGTCCAGCCATTGCCGCCGGAAGATCCGAAGTCCGCGCTGGCCGCGTTCACGGTCAAGGGGCAGGCCGATGCCATCAACAGCCAGATCGACAACGACTGCAAGGAAGCCGGCGTCATCGACTTCACCGCGAAGTACGGCGCCCGCCTCGTCAAGAAGGAATTCTGCGACTATCTGCGTCCGACGGTCATTTACTGCGAAAACCACGAGAAGGCGATCGCGAAGAAGGAGTTCATGTTCCCGTTTTCGACGGTCGTCGAATGCCCGCAGGAAAAGATGATCGAGTCGATCGGCCCGACGCTCGTCTGCAGCGCGATCACCGAGGACGCGAAGTTCCAGCGCGCCCTCACCGACGCGACGCACATCGACCGCCTCAACATCGGCCCGATGAAGACGATTGCCCTCAACTGGCTGCAACCGCACGAGGGCAGCATCGTCGACTTCCTCTTCCGGGCGCGAGCGTTTCAGTTCGACAAGGACTTTATCAAGATCTAGGGTTGGACATGATTGAAGTCCCCTCCCAGATCGAAGGATTTGAGGTGCTGGAGTATGGCTTTTTCAAAGAGGCCATACTCCCATCTCGTTACAAGCCACCGGCTGACGGTAGTCCACACATGGAACCGTCGCAGAATATTGCAATTTGTCGCCGGCCTGGCGATGACACCTATCATGTACTTTTTTGCACCGCCTCTTGGAAAAGAGTAACAAGTGATTTTTGTTACACGTTGGAAGCCGCGCGAGAGCTGCCGGCAACCGAATTCGGCGAGTCCGTCGAACAGTGGCAAGAGATCTTACACCGGTGCACAGCGCTTCATCACGGCGACCAATTGACTGTGGCGGAATTTCACCGGCGATATCTTGCGATGGAAGGAGTGAAGAAGGCCGAGCTTATTGACGGAATGGTTTACATACCAACGGCTGACGCGATTGAGTGGCACGGTAGTCCTCACGCTGACCTCGCGGGATGGCTCGGCGTCTATCGCACCTTCACGCCGGGCGTCCAGGCAGGCGACAATGCGACATTGCTCTTGCCCGGCAGCAAGAGCGAGCCGCAACCGGATTTGCTGTTGCGCATCTTGCCGCAGCATGGCGGCCGTACTTCGACGGTGGACGGCTACGTTGCCGGCGCTCCCGAACATGTAGACGAAATCGCAGAGTCGAGTGCCAGCTACGATTTGCACAGCAAGTTGAAGGTTTATCACCAGGCAGGTGTTCTGGAATATGTCGTGTGGCGGGTTTGGGACCGAGCCATCGACTGGTTCGTGCGCGACGAGCGCGACTACCAGAAGATTGCATCGGAGGCCGGCATCTATCGCAGCCGTGTGTTCCCGGGGCTATGGCTCGATGCGAATGCGATGATCGCGGGGGACATGCAGCGCGTGCTCGCGGTTTTGCAACAAGGCATCGCGAAGCCGGAGCATGCCGCGTTTTGCGAGAAACTGCGGCAGAAATAAGCGATTGCTACTTCTCGAGCGCCTTGCCGACTTTCGCCAGCACCCGGCGCGCGGCCTCGCGCGCGTAGCCGACGCGGGTCTGGAACTCGTCGTCCGACATCGCGACGCCGTTGCAGATTTCATTGAGGGCGTTGTTGATGATCACCAGTTCCTCGCGCGTGAAGGTCGGCGCGGCGGCTGGTTGTTTGCTGTCGGCCATGGCTTCCTCATTTCAGGTTCTGGTAATATTTCAGCTTCGCGTTTGGACGAAAGCAGGTCCCCTTGTCGCGGGCGCGCGGGTTAAAGATCACGATGATGTTGGATTTGCTGTCGTAGTACGCTTCGCGATCGCTCTCCAGGTCGCGGTGATGCGTCGGGTTGGCCAGCACCTTGCCGATCACCTCCGCGAAATCGTTGACGCTCTTCACGTCGGGAAACTGCTTCTCGTCGACGACGTGCTTCTGATAGGAATGCCCGTTGGCGATGGCACTGGCGATTTTCTTCTGGGCGGCAGTCGGCTGTTTGCTCTTCTTGTCGCCGCCAACGCCGCTGGACGCCGTGAGGAGGATCGCCAACAGGCTGAGCGCGAGGAGAATGCGATGCATGACGTGCTCCTGAACTTGGGCCATCGATCTCTGTCGGGTATAGCAGAAGGCGGGCGGCGAGGCCAATAGTTTCAGGTCGATGTGCGCTTGCCGGGCCAGTTCCCAATGGCACGGTCGCGCATTCTCTACAATGGCATTCACCGAGGTGCCTCAGCTCCTTTTCGAAATCCAGGCACTGACCTCGATCCATGGTGCCGACCCGGGCGACGAAGAATTCATTCGGGATTTCGAAAGCCAACTGAGGGATCTGGTGCTGGCCGCCCTGCATGGGGGCAAGCCCATCGTCTTCTGAATCGGCGTTGCCATGAAAACGATCAGACGCGTGTTGCTGATAGCGATACCACTTATCGTGATTGGACTTCTCGCCTCCTGCACTTATTTCGGCGTGGTGTACGTCCAAGAGCTGACGTCGGAAAACCCGCCGCTGCCCGCGATCACCGTTGAGGCCGAGTATCCGGGCGCCGCCGCTCAGGTGGTTGCCGACACCGTGGCCGGACCGATCGAGGCGCAGGTCAACGGTGTCGAGCGCATGGTTTCAATGCATTCGCGCTGCACCAGCGATGGCCGCTATCAGCTCACGGTCAACTTCCAGCGCGACACGGATCTGAACATGGCCCAGGTCCTCGTCCAGAACCGCGTCTCGCTTGCCTTGCCGATCATGCCGAATCTGGTGCAGAATCAGGGTGTGTCGGTCAAGAAGACGCCGCCGGGCATCCTATTGATTGTGAACGTGACTTCGCCGGACGGCAGCCGCGATGCGGTGTTTCTCAGCAACCACGCCCTCCTGCAGGTCAAGGACGAGTTGACGCGCGTCACGGGAGTGGGCGACGTCGTCCTGCTCGGAAAGGCGGAATCGCGCACGCGCATCGAATTCGATAATGTCCAGTTGACAGCGAATGGCATCACGATCCAAGACGCCCTGGATATGATTCGGCAGCAGAAAGTGGCCGTTGCGGGAGGTCTTCACGGTAATCGGAGGCTTATGCCGGCGAAGATACGGGAAGTCGAGGTTTTCGGTAACATTGTTCTGAAAGCGACTGCCGACGGCGAAATCACTCGCCTCAACGATGTCGCCAAAATTACCAATGGCGTCACGCACCACACCTCGGCACAACTGAATGGCAGGCCGACTGCATCGCTTCTGGTGTACCTGTTGCCAGAGACCAACGCGCGCGAGTCTGCAATCGAAGTCGAGAGCATGGTGAAGCGCCTCAGCGAACGGCTTCCGAAGGGCGTGTCGCTCGACATCGATTTTGAATTCACGTCAAACCTGCACACCCGGCCGCGCTTCGACTATCTCTGGCTCGATGTGGACCTGCCCGCCGGCGCTGCGCGCGAGCGCACCATCGAGCAGATGCATGCGATTCAGCAAAACCTGCGCACGCTGACGCCGGTCGCCGACGTGCTTGCGTTGAGCGGTCCGCCGATCACCGCCGAGGAGGAACACGGCTGCATGCTGATTCGCCTGGACGAGGGCAACCGCAGCGCGGCGGAGCGGGCGGACATCATGCAGGCGCTGCGAACGCGGATCGACAAGGACGTGCCCGGCGCCGTGATTCGGCTGCGCGATCTGACGGGCACACGCCGCCTGCCGCCGGGGGATTATCCGATCCGCCTTGGCGTCGCCGGGCCGACGCTTCCCGAGGTGCGCGCGTTCGCGGCAGCGCTCGCCGACGGCATGCGCGCCGATCCAGGCTTCATCGATGTCCACACCAGGGCCGCAGCGGGCCCGGCGAACCGCCCGGGCATGGAGATCGAGATTCTCCAAGAAGCGATCGCCATGCATGGCATACCGCACGCCGACTTAATGGGGACGATCTCCGTTTACATGGAAGCGTCGCCGGGCCCCGAGTTCGCGAATGTTGAGCTACGGCTGCAGCGCGACCAGGATTTGCAAAAGGTGATGATCCGCAGCGGCGGGAAATTGATACCGCTCGAAAAGCTCGTCAAGGTGCGCCCCGCCCCGGCAATGGCAGTCATGCATCGATTCAACTCTCAGCCGGCGGAGTTCATCACGGCCAATCCCGCGCCCAACGTTTCGCTCGCCGCGGCGCGCGTGACCTGCGAGACGCTCGGCGACCAGGTTCGCCAGCAGTTGAACCTGTCGAAGGAATATCGCGTCATCTGGCCGTGAGTGGTCCGGCGACCGCCAGGGATGATGCCGAAGCCAGATCCCGAAAGTTCAGCCCTCACCCCCGGCCCCTCTCCCAGAGGGAGAGGGGAGAAAATGCCGGGCATTATCCGCACATCTCGCGCAATTGCCGGGCGATGCGCGGCACCGCGGTGCGGGCGGCCTCGGCGGCTTCGTATTCGAGCACGACGTAGCCGCGGAAGTTCGCGGCGCGCAGGATCTGGATCTTGCGCTTCAAATCCGCCTCCTCCGGCTTGCGCTGGCCCTCACGCTGGATCTCCGTCTTGATCTGCACCACGACCGCATACGGGGCCAGGCGTTCCAGATCGGCGTAGGGATTCTTCGTGTGGAAGTTGCCGGTGTCGAGGTTGACGCCGAACCAGTTGCTTTTGACGGCGCGGACGATGGCGAGCATCTGGTCGGCGGTCGCGGTGATGCCGCCGTGGTTCTCGAGCGCGAGATAGACGCCGAACTGGCCGGCGTATTCGCTGACTTCCTGGATCGATTCGATGCACTGCCGGCGTGCGCGTTCCTCCTTGTCGTTGGCCGCGACGGTGCCGGCGAAGATGCGGATCGTTTTGCCGCCGAGTCGGCTCGTGTGTTCGACCCAGCGTTTGACGTGATCGATCTGCTGCTTGAGCCGCGTGCCGTCGGCGAGGCAGAAATCGCTGCGGATCGCGGTGCCGCTGATGTCGAGGCCTTGCCGGGTGCAGCGGCCCTTGAGCGAGGCGAGGTACGGGTTGGTCGTCTGCGCGAAGTAGTATTCGGTCAGCTCGACCGCATCGAACGGCATCGTCGCGGCCAGGTCGATGAACCCGTCATATGTCATGGTCGGCGGCTTCTGATTGAGATTGAGCGCCTGGCGAAAGCTGTAGCCCGCGAGCGCGAGTCGCAGGTGCGGCCGATCATGCCGGCGAATCGGCTCGATGGCGTCGCTGGTCGCCGCCGCGCCGACGGCGGCCGCGGAGCCGAGCAGGAATTTGCGTCGTTGCATGGAATGCCCCTTTCAACGTGCGCCATGGGTTGCGTCAAGATCGTCCGCTCGGCGTTTAGCGCATCGCAGCGGCGACGCGCGGTCGCGGCGATTCGGTGGGCTAAACCGCCGAGCGGACGATCTCGACGCCATCAAAACAACAATGTCTCCAGCCGTTCGAGCACGCGGTAGTCGCCGATGACCACGTCGGCTCCGGCGCGGACGAGGCGGTCGCGCTTCCAGGCATGAATGCCCTCGCGTTTGGCCTCGTCGCTGGCGACCGCCACCGCGGTGCCGCCAACACGCTTGACTTCCTCGATTTCGACGTAGCCGTCGCCGAAGCCGAGCAGTTCGTCGCCGTGCAGGTTGTTCTCGTTGATGATGCGTTCGATGATCATCTTCTTCGAGAAGTTCTTGTAGTCGTCGAGGGCGCCGTAAATGTGCGAACCGAAGAATTTAGTCAGGCCGAGCAACTCCGCTTCCTGGCGGACGAAGGCGATGTCGGTGCCGCTGGCGAGATAGAGCGTGAGGCCGCGCTGTTGCAGGCGTTCGAGGATGGCGTGACTGCCAGGCACGGTCCAGTCGTGCGGCTTCGCCGTGCCCGAGGTGAGCGCGTCATGGCGGCCCTGGATGCGGCGCATCAGGCGTGCGTGATACTCGTGCTTGTACGCCAGCGGTTCTAGCGGCCGGCCGCCGCGCTTCGTGACTTCCTCGGCAAGCTGCATCATCTGATAGATCGTCTGCTTGCCGTTGAGCCGCATGACGAAATCTTCGACGCACGCGGTCAACGTGGCGTTATCCTCGCTGGTGCCGGTATCGCGCAGCACCTCGACCATCATCGGGATCATGACCTGCGGCCAGCCCTCGCGAATGAGCGACAGGGTGCCGTCGAAATCGAAGACAACGAAGCGATAGCGTCCACGCGGAATGTCGGCGCGCAGAATCTCAATATCGGTCACAGGCGGCCTCGAATTGCGATGCATACGGAAGATTGCAATGGTATGATAGGCGAAATCTCGTCAGGGCGAGTAGATGACGCTGTGGACATTTCGAATTGCAAAATGTGCTGGGTTACGCATCAAGCCTAGACACGATGTGAGCGTGGGATCACGCGTGCCTCGGCGCCGATTGGACTCGCGTCCAAGCGGCGCCGAATTTGTTACAGCACATTGACCAGCCGCTCCGTCAAACCCTTGTCGCCGAGGACGACGCTGAGCTTGGCGTTGGCGGCGATCTTTTCGAGCACCTCCAGCTCACGCAGACGCATGAGCGTCGGGTTGTCCTGCAGCAGCTTGGCGGTGTTCGCCTGGCTGCGCATAGCAGCGGTCTCCTCGCGGCGAGCGATCAAGTTGGCCTCGGCCGCCTTCTTCGCCTCCGTGACCTTGTTGAACAGGTCCTTCATGTCGCCCGGCAAGATGACGTCGCGGATGCCAACCGTCACGACCTCCATGCCGAAGGCCGACGCACGACGACGGATACCCGCTTCGAGCTCCGCGACCACGCCGTCCTTTTCGGTGAGGAACGTATCGAGCTCACGCGCGCCAATGGCGGCACGCAGCACGAGCTGCATTTCGCGGTACAGCGCCTGGCGGTAGTCGTCGACCACCGTCAGTGCGAGACGGGCGTCCGTGACTC
Organism: Gemmataceae bacterium; assembly: GCA_035656475.1. Classification (GTDB taxonomy): domain Bacteria; phylum Planctomycetota; class Planctomycetia; order Gemmatales; family Gemmataceae; genus SIAQ01. The sequence continues at coordinate 9,516 of DASRSQ010000419.1, forward strand.
GGCACGTGACGAGAGCGTTGAGCCGCAGCGTGACCTTGTCGTTCGTCATGATGTCCTGGCCGACGACGTCAACGATGATCTCGCGCGTGTCGACCGGCACAACCTTGACGTCCGCCAGGTTCTTCCAGAACGCATGACGGCCCGGCGGCAACATCTCGACGAGGTTGCCGTCGCGGAAGTACGCGCCGACGTGGTTCGGCGGCACGACGACCACGTCGATCGCTCGATCAGCCATCGCCGACTTCAAGATGACCGGCAAATCCGCGTGCACGAAGTGCACCGCCCGCGCATCGACGACTTCAACCTTCACCTCGCGCAGCGTGGTCCAGTACGCATACAGGCCCGGCGGCAACAGGTGGCTGAGCCGGCCGTCGATCCAGACGAGGGCACGCTCGTAGTCCTTGAGGTCAACGACGATCGTGCGGTCCGCGAGGGCACCCGACTTCACGATGACGTCGAGCTTCTCGTGCACGAGCCACGGCGCGCGCAGGGAGACGATTTCGACCTGCGTGCGGCGCAGCGGGTCCCAGATCCAATGTCGGCCAGGCTCGATCAAGCCGCGGAACTCGCCATTGTAGAAATGGAGACCGATCTCGTAGTTGCGGATGTTGACGATCTTGAACACCATAGCGTTACCCCCAACTTTCGCGCCTGCATTACGTGGCCATGTCTTGCCGGACCACAATCCAG
>DASRSQ010000420.1:0-6480 GCA_035656475.1 Gemmataceae bacterium
GCGCGAAGCGCGGCTTTCTGCGCAGGCGATCGAGGAGCGGTTCGCGGCCGCGCATTTGTTCGGCGACGACGACGATCACGCCTTCACGCCGTCGAGATGGTACTAAGCGAGAGACCTGGCGTGCGGGCCGATGGCGAATGATTTCCGGTCGTGCTAAAGCGATGACGGTATTTCGCACGCTGGCGCGCAATGCCATGCGTGATCGACGAAACGAAGAATCGACCGATCATTGTCGATAGTCGCTGAAACCTCGTTGAATCGGAATCGCGCGATTTCTTGTTGAAAATCAGGACCAGAAATTTTTGTCGGTGCGCAGTTCGGATCGCGTTGCGCGATCAAAAAAAGTTGTTTCAGAAATTCAACACGTTAGCATGGCTTAAAATGGATGATTTCCAATCGTGGACGCGTCCCCTGATGCCCTGGGCTTATTGCCAACTTAGGCGCCACCAACGTGTGAGCGCAGAACCGCTTACAAGCGTTCGCTGATATCGTCCACAGCGAATATGATACTGAGGTCGCTCAAGGCGTTGACCGGAGCGTTCCGGTGGTCTGCGCCGACAGACGAGGCGAGGAGGCGGGCGAGGTCGGCCAACCAACGCTACGCTATACGTTCTTCGGAAGGAGCATGTTGTCACTTCGTTAGTGTCTTAACAGACTTCCCGGGCTATTTCCGAAATGCTTGCGCATGGCGTTTGTGAAATGTGCCTGATCACAAAAACCGGCAGCAATTGCCGCCTCGGCCAACGAGAAGCCGTCGTTGCGCACAAGGCGTGCGGCGCGCTGCAGCCTCCAGCGCAACACCAGTTGATGTGGAGACTCGTTGAAAGTGGCCCGAAAGGCGCGAGCGAAGTATGCGTCCGATAGGCCCGCCACATGGGCGAGTTCCGAAACCGAGAGGTGGCTGTCGAGATGGGTGTGCATATAGTCCAAGACGCGTCGGGCCTGGCCTGTGGATAGGCGACCATTGAACCGAGCAGCACCAACATCGGTACGCCCATATTCCCGCAGCAAATGCACGGCCAGAGCCAGGCAAAGCAGTTCCCCGTATAATCGTTCCGTCGGCCTCGACAGCTCGGCCAGGATTGCAAGTGTCAAATTGCTGGCAATCGGGTCTTGAACGTTGGTGCGCGGCACCAGTTGCTCGGACGCCGCCGGCCGCCGGCCATCCAACAATCGATCCAGCAGCCGCGGAGAAAATTCCAGCAAGGCGAGTTCAAGAGTTGAATCCCAGCAGGATTGGACAACGGCTTCCTGGGGAAGGACGCTAATATTCCCGGCATGAAGAATACTTTCAGCGCGACGACCATCGACGATGGAGAGCCCCCGTACTGGCGTTGGGTGGAGAAAGGTGACAAGCCGGTGCCGTTTCAGCACGACTTCGGGGTGATCGACTGGAGGTAATGTCCAGCGCTCAACGAGGACCTCCTCCGACCATCCCCCCGCAACACTCGAATAACCGAGCCGACTGGCAAGATGGTGCTTGATCGGTGTGAGAATTCGAGTGCCGTCACCTGCGACGCGGGTGTCGACGATAGGCAAAAGCTGCTTGATGCTTCGGCTGGATGGAATTCGTGTTGCATGTTCGGTCATGGCACGTAGTACGCGAAGGATTCGACAACCGCACGAAAAAATAGGTGGCCCCAATGGACCCTGCCACCCACGAAGTATGTCGGCAGGCAGGTGTTGCAACTGAGCAGGTTTTTACAAGACGTCGTGATCTCCCGTGGGCAAGGGTGGTTGTGACGCTTTGGCAACGCCTCGGTTTCACAGGCGGCTTTCGACATGTCCATCGTATTCAGCTCGAGAATCAGCCGACGCACCGTTCTGATGACAGCCGCCACAGCGGCGGGCGCATTGGTTGTGGGTGCACGTTTCACCTCACAGTCACAGGGCGCATTCCCGACTGATAATCTAAAGACGCCGTCCCAGCTCACCGCGTGGGTCCGAATTGCGTCAGACAATTCAGTGACGCTCCTCGCTTCGCAGTCCGAAATGGGCCAAGGGACAACCACGACATTGGCTGCTGCGCTTGCCCACGAGCTCTTCTTGCCGCTCGAACGTGTCGCGCTTGAATTCGCGCCGTTTGACCCCGCATATCGGGATCCCGTCTATCAGTGGATGTTCACTGGTAATAGCCAGGGAACGTCATCGTTTTATGACGTCATGCGGCGCGCGGGGGCGGCCGCGCGGGAAATGCTTGTCGCTGTAGCCGCAGATCGGCTTGGCGCTGGAATTGACAGGCTCGACGTTCGTAACGGCACCATCGTACATCGTGGCTCGGGGCGCAGCTTGACATTCGGACAGCTCGCAGCTGATGCCGCCAGGGTGCCGGTGCCTGCCTCTCCGCGTTTGCGCCGTGATGAGCTTCGGGGCCGACGGATCGAAAGGTGGGACATACCGTCCAAGGTGGACGGTAGCGCCGTGTTCGGCATTGATGTGCGCTTGCCCGGCATGCTGGTCGCGGCCGTACGGAGCTCCCCAAGGCGAGGCGGGCGACTCGCACGGTTTGATGCTGTCCGTATCAAGCAACAGCCGGGAGTCGTCGAGGTTGTCGAGTTATCGGATGGCTTGGCGGTGGTGGGCAACACCTACTGGCAGGTGCATCGTGCCCTTTCGGAGGCGCAGCTTGAATGGCACAACTCGGGAAGCACGCTGAATGTAGGAGACGCGGTTCCCACCGCCTATACCGAAAACGCGGCAGACGATGCGTTCCTGACCCACAAAGCGGTCGGTGAGACCGACGCTGCAACAGCGATCAAGCTCCAGGCGGAGTACTGGAGCCCGTTCCAGGCACATGCCACCATGGAACCTATGAATTGCACGGCGGACGTCACATCCAAGCGCGCCGATATTTGGGTTCCAACGCAGGGCGTCGAACTAGCACAAGCGGTCGTCGGTCAATTGACGGGGTTGCCGAGCGACAAGATCACAGTCCATCGCACGTTGCTTGGCGGAGGCTTCGGCAGACGGTTACTCGCGGACTTCGTCAAGCAGGCGGTGATGGTGTCAATGCGCCTTGAGCGCCCCGTCAAGCTTATTTGGTCGCGTGAAGAGGATATGACGCATGATTTCTATCGACCAGGTATGCTGCACCGCATAGCGGGTGCGGTGAACCGAGAAGGCCGAGTATTGTCGCTTGAACATCACGTCGTGTCCCCTTCCCACCTGCTGTACGTCTTCCCTCGTACCCAATTTTCAGACCTCAAGGATTGGACGGTGTCTGCCAAGCCACCGCAAGAAGTCGACATCATGGCGGTCGAGGGGCTCCTCGACATACCTTACGACATTCCCCATCAAGTCGTTCGGCAGCGGTTCGTTGACCTCGACATTCCCGTCTCTGTGTGGCGCACGACGGGCCATGGACCGAACAATTTCGGGCTCGAATGCTTCATTGACGAACTTGCACACGCCGCAGGTCACGATCCGCTCACATTTCGGGTTTCCATGCTCAGCAAGAACCCGCGTGCGCAGAAACTTCTCGGCTTGGTTGCGGAAAAAATCCGTTGGGGCGCCCCAGTCCCAGACGGGAACGGAAGAGGCATAGCCTTAGCGGGCGCTTTCGGCGGACTGATCGCGTGCGCTGCGGACGTTTCCGTGAAGGGAAATAGCGTCAAGCTCAATCGCATTGTTTCTGTTGTTGACTGCGGTCGCACACTCGACCCGAGAATTGCCGAGTCTAACATCCTCGGCGGCATCGTGTGGGGGCTGTCGGCGATGCGCACTCAGATCACGTTCCGCGATGGCGTGCCGGAGCAGGCAAACTTCGACGCCTTTGATCCCCTTCATCTCTGGGAAACGCCGCCCTGCGAGGTGTACTTCGTCGATGGTGACGAGAAGCTCGGCGGCACAGGAGAACTCGGTCCCGTTCCGGTCCCTGCCGCAGTCTGCAACGCGATCTTCGTCGCCTCCGGCAAACGCGTTCGCTCACTACCCCTGTCGAATGTCGGCTTCGGTTTTGCATGAGGGAGCCATGATTGATCTGAATGTCAATGGTCGAGACGTGGTCGTGGAGGCCGATCCGGACACGCCCCTTCTTTGGGTTCTGAGGGAGCATCTCGAACTGACCGGCACGAAATATGGCTGCGGCATTGCCATGTGTGGCGCTTGCACCGTTCACGTCGATGGCCATGCGGTGCGGTCCTGTTCGATGCCAGTAAGCGAAGCGCGCGGGCACGCAATCACCACGATCGAGGGTCTCTCTCAAGATCGCTCACATCCCGTCCAAAAAGCGTGGATCGCACACCAAGTCCCGCAATGCGGCTATTGCCAAAGCGGCATGATCATGGCCGTCGCGGCATTGCTAAATGAAGTACCAAAGCCCAGCGACGCGGACATCGACAACGCGATTACTAACATCTGCCGCTGCGGCACCTATCAGCGCATTCGAGAGGCGATCCATGCGGCGGCGAACCGTTGAGTTGCAACAAGACCCAAGCCGTCGCGGGTTGCTCACGTTCGGCCTTTGTGGAGTGTTCGCTAGCGCGTTCGGGCGAAGCGTCCATGCTACTACGGCGGCGGAAGGCGGAAATCATGAGCGCCTGGTCCCGACGAACACGATACCAAACCGAAGCGGATTCGGAATGCAGCAAATCGGCGATGGTTTGTACTGGATCACCGACGGTGCGTACAACACGATGTTTGCCGTGTCTGTGGACGGCGTTGTTGCTTTTGATGCCCCGCCGTCACTTGTTCCGTACTACTTCCAGGCGATTCGTGGCGTTACCTCCAAGCCTATTACGCATCTTGTCTATAGCCATGAGCACGTGGATCACATTGCGGGTGCTGAGTTGTTTCCGGAGAATATTACGATCGTTGCAAACCGGAGGACCGCTGATTTGCTTGCCTCAAGGCAAGATGGCCGTCGGCGAGTACCGAACCTTGTGTTTGACGACAGTTATCGCCTGAGCGTAGGACAACATGTTTTCGATCTCTCGTGGAAAGGCGTCAATCATTCTTTGGATAACACATTTATCTATGCACCGCGCCAGCGCGTATTGATGCTGGTTGACATCATTTATCCCGGTTGGATGCCTTACAAAAATCTCGGACTGGCGATCGACGTTCCAGGTTTGGTGGAAGCGCATCGCCAAGCTCTTGCCTTCGATTTTGAAACTCTGGTGGCAGGACACGTCTCGCGCGTGGGAACCAGAGCTGACGTCGAGGCTCAACTCGCATTTCTCAAGGATCTCGCCGATTGCAGCGAAAGGGCCTATGCAGAGCTGTCTTTTACATCCTTCCTCGCCTCGCAAGAGGCGAGAAGGACAAATTGGGAGGCGCACAATAATTACGAAACCGCTCTGATCGAGCATGTCATGGCCAACGTCCCTACACATTGGCGCGGTCGCCTGCAGGGATTCGACGTGTATTTTCGGGACAACTGCTGGACAATGCTGGAGACGTTTATGGTTCAAGGTGCTCCGCACTTCAATGGGTTCCGGCGATGAGCCTCGTTCGTTGTTTGATCATGACGATCGCGACCGGAACCGCTGTCGCCATGGTGGGGTATGCAGCGTCTGCGCTCACAGAAGATGAAAATGCTGAGTCGGCTAAACTGTTCATGCAGATGGCAACCGTCCTGCAATCGCCACGCTGCCTCAATTGTCACACGAACGGCGATTATCCACGCCAAGGGGACGATCGACATCGTCACACGATGAACGTTGTGCGCGGGCCTCGCGATCATGGCGCAGCCGGGCTGCAGTGTAATGTGTGCCACCAGTCGACGAATCAGGAAGCGAGCGGCGTACCCGGCGCGCCCGATTGGCACATCGCTCCCATCGAAATGGGTTGGGAAGGGCTGAGCGTTGGAGAGCTTTGTCGGTCGCTGTCGGATCCTGCACGCGGAGGCATGGAACCTGCTCAGCTTGTGGAGCATTTCCATACCCAGTTCGTGCGCTGGGCTTGGGCACCCGGCGCCGACGCGCATGGCCGACCGCGATCACGACCGTCAATTCCATACGACGATTTCATTGCCTTGACGGAGCAGTGGGTCGCAAGCGGCGCACGGTGTCCTGGCTAAGCTCTTCCTGTGCAACGGGCTGCACACCGCTTCAAGCGGCAATTCTTCCGGCCAAGCGCGAGATGGCACACGGCGCATTGTCGGCAATGTTGTGTCGATCTCGAGCCGCGCGCCGGTAGCGAAAGCGAGAGAGCGCTTTGCGGCGCCTGATGGTGTAGCGGAATGCCTCCGCCGGAGCTGACCTCCCCGACAGCTTGGCACGGACTGAGGCTGTATTCGACGCTGGGGAGGCTTGGTGGGCAATACACTACGTCTGATGTAGCCGTGTCGCTGAAGATCACTCAGCGTTCGAGGCAGCATTTGCTGAGAGCGGATTCGTAGGAGCCGGCGCATTTCCGCGGGGGTCATCGGGACAAAATTGGTCCACTTGCTGCTAAGACCGTGAGAAAGGTCTGAGGTCAGACATGTGCCGGTGATATTGCAGTGCACGGAAGTAAGAGCGGTTCCTAGGCCGCGTGGAC
>DASRSQ010000421.1:0-4573 GCA_035656475.1 Gemmataceae bacterium
TCGCTGACGCCGACCTGCGCGGCGGCCTCCCGCACGGTGGCGCCGGCGGCCAATGCCAGAATCAGCTCGTCGTCGCCCGCGGACCTGCCATGCTGTTCCATCTCGACTTCCTCCTTCGCCTTGTCCTGATTAGCCCCTTGCATACCTGGAAAGATTTTCCAGTCAATCCATATTTGCTCTCGGCCTCGACCCGCCAGCGCGGTCGCGTCCTCAAGCCGAGTGCTGGCTTGAGAGGGACACTAAACCCGAAGCGTCGACGAGGGGCGACCACGGTCGGGTGGCACGCCCTGAGGTCTTCCGAAGGGCGTGTACGAAGCCTCGATAACCCATCGCCTTCTTGCACCGACCGAGATCGAGTCTATAGAAGGTTTCTTCCACAGGACCAGAACCCTTTGGGCGATGCGTGGCCCTGGGAGCCCCGATGCAGATTGCCCTTTATTCAGTGCCGGCCGATCCATGGGTCGGTCAAATGGAATGCGTGTTCGCTTTGTTAGGACCTCCTCTTTCGAGGATCGTCAACGGCAGCCGTACCACCGTTGCCCGCTCTTCTTTTCGGCATTTTTTATGTGCGTGCCGCTCGTGCGGGTGCGGTGTCGAGTTGCTCAAGTCGGGTCAGCCAGTCTCCGAAATGCGGACACTGTACCCGCAGGGCCGCAAGCCCGATGTCCTCGGCCAAAAGTGGCCCTGCCACATTCTCGTCATAGCCCTGGACTTTTTGTTCGATCCGATACTTCGGGTGCGAATGCTGTCCAAAGTTGATGTCCTCGGGTGTAGGGAATGTACCGCATTCCTGGCACAACTCCTGCATCGCTCCATTCGGAACGTCATAAAGGGTGCCGATCCTAGCCGGATCAGCAAGAACCAACGCCTCAAATTCGTGGCACTGGAGATATGGAATAAATCGGGCATCCGCAATGTATTGAGCTAGAGACTGCTGGAGAGCGTTTGCCTTGGCCCTAGCGTTCGGCTTTTCCATTCCTGCTGTATAGCCAGGAAAATCATTGGGCAATGAATAGAGGTCGATCATCATCGAAAAGCGAGCATCTGGCGACTGATCCTCTTTCAGCCACGTCTGCATGTCAGCCAACGCATGGCCAAAGGTGTGCAGTAGACCGCCCTGAGGAATCCGCCCTCGCCGGCGGCGATGCAGGCCGGTGAACCGTGGTGGGTTGAGGAAGACGTTGAAGTTCGCCAGATGCGGGACAAGAACTTTCGTTGCAAAGGCTGCTTCGGTCTGTCCTTCCACGGTAAGGTAAAGGCGCTTCACCCGTAAGGCCCTCCACCAACCACGTTTTTTTCCCAAATCTCTCCAAGCGAATACTTTTCACGCCACGATTCGAGGTTTGCGGCATCAAGTCGATGAAACTCCGAGCCGTTAGCACCGCTCTTGACGACAACGACATTCTCAGGCTCGAAGTAATCTAGAAACGCAGCCGATTGGGTCGCTAGGATAAGCTGGCAACGAGCCCTCGCCGATTTCACTAGCCCAGCGAGGATCTCCAGGGCAAAGGGATGCAACCCCAATTCGGGTTCGTCAATAAGTACCGTTGCCGGAGGATAAGGCTGAAGAAGAGCCGTCGCCAAGGCAATGAATCGGATCGTACCGTCAGATAGTTGGCTCGGATGGAAGGTGTAATCGCTACCCTCTTGTAGCCAGTCAAGCTGGATGACCGGGCCATCCTTCTGCTTCTTGGGGCGAAACTTGAACTCCTTGAAGACTGGGGCAACCTGCTTGATCGCCGCCACTATCAACCTGTACGTCTTCTTTTCTTCGGTGTAGAGCCAATTAAGAAATGCACCAAGGTTTTCGGCGTGGGGCCGTAGGCGTTCGGTGTCATCCACTGAGCATGGACGACGCATCATTGCTGTTTCGCTAGTGTCGTGGACGTGGTACACGGTCCAGCTAGAAACGGCGTCATACACATACTCGGCAATGGCGTGGCTGAACCCTCCTTTAGCGTGGTCTTTCAGCTTGGATTCGCTGTGCCCAACACCGATAGACTTATCGACGCTCGTGGTCCGCATCCCAGGATCGGCGTAGTACAAAATTCGCTCGTCGTCAAAGATCAGCCGATTGTCTGCGGTGGGTTCTAGAGTGAACGCATACCCGTTGGCACCAAACTCCAACGACGCCTCAATCTTCTCAGTGACCTTCGGGCCGAGATAAAGCTGTTTGTCTGCCCCGCCTGCTTTATTCACGGCCTTCTCTAGCCGACCCTCCACGAGTTCTCGAAGAAAGTGGAAGAAACTCACGAAATTGCTCTTGCCGCAGCCGTTAGCGCCGATCAAGACGTTGACATCGGTCAACTCGAAGTCTTCAAGCAGGCGGATGGACTTGTAGCCCTTCAGGTTCATTTTGCGAATGGGAGTCCCCATGTTACACGTCCTCCACATCGAACATTAGCCGCTGGACCGTCTCTTCGTGTTTCGGGCTCCGCTCCTTCCATAAGCTGGCGGGGCACGTGACGAACAGCAGCCACTGCCGCTCGGCCATACTGGCACGGTGCCAGCCCGGTTTCGTCGTCTTCTCCAGACCGATCTCATCGGCCAGTACCATACCTTTGGAACCAGGATTCCTGAGATCGAAGGCGGCGGCGTGGATCTGGTGCCGGTTTAGGTCAACGCAGCCATCGAATACCGCCATCGACAGACGATCCCAGTATCCTTGCCCATGCTGCCGGGTACGCTCCTCACAGAAGTATCGAGTATGGGACGCAGTCGTCATTGTCCGCCGCCTACTTCGCCGAAAGCATTTGGGGGTGTTGTCTGAAAAGTGCAAACATCCTACGATATGCTGGTGCAACCAGCAACCGCCGAAGGGTCCGTGAGGAGCGAGGCTGCGATGGCGTTCGGCAACAGAGTTCGAGAACTTCGGCATGCCAAGGGGTGGAGCTTGCGTGACCTGGCGTCGAAGGTGGGAGTCGGATTCACCTATTTGAGCCGAGTCGAAACCGGGCGCCTGAATTTTGGCGACTATCCGTCGGATGCCTTGATTCATCGGCTGTCCGAAGCGCTCGACGCCGAAGAAGAGGAGTTGCTGGTGCTGGCCGAGCGAATACCCGAGCGAATCAAAGAGCGAGTCTTGCAGCGGCCGGACGTGTTCGGGCTGATTGCCGAGATGAGCGACGACACGCTCGATGAGATCGTCACCCGTTACCGTCGAAAGGCGAACAAGGCCAAGAGTCGATGAGGTCTCCAACGAATGCCTACGAGACTGGCTCCACATTTCGTTGAGCTTCTGTACGACGCCCTTCTCAAGTCGTTCTGGCGGCGGGTGGCACGCCCTGAGGTCTTCCGAAGGCCGTGTGCGGAGCGTCGATAACCCATCGCCTTCTAGCACCGACCGAGATCGAGCCTAAAAAAGCTTCCTGCCACCTTTGTGCATCCTCCCTTATGGTGGGACGATCGCGGCTTGGGTTGCTGCTTGTCGATCCCCTCCCGAATCTTTGCCCCACCGCTCCGGCGCGGTCTAATGGCCCCAGTGGGTCAAAATCGAAGTTCGTGGGGGAATGCCATGTCACCGGGCAGACTGGGCGCACTTTTCCTAGCTGGATTCGTCATGGTATGGCTAAAGGACTGGTTCAGAGGACCAGTCAAATCGCCGCTCGATGAAGGCTTCTACTTGGGGCTGGAGGGCATGCTGTGTATCGTCGGCGTCGGGCTTGTCGCCTATCACTTCGTCTGCTACCGGGCGTACCAAGACGACATAGACGTAGACGATGAGCGTCGGGAATAGCCGGCGCACGTACCGGACTTTTGTGCAGAATGGCCTCCTGCACAAAAACCCCTAGTCAGTGAGCGGGTTCTTGTGCAAAGCCGGCCGCACGTTGGATAAATGACGCATGGGAGACTCAGAACGAATCGACCGCATGCTTAATCAGCTAAGGGAGGTTTGGGTCCAGGTCCCGCAATGGCGGCTGGGGCAGTTGATCCTCAATGCCCTGAGCGCTTTCGAGCAGACCGACACGAAGCACCTCTACAACGTCGAAGACGACAAAATGGAGAAGCTGCTGGCGGCCATGTCGAAAGTTATCGCAAACCGTACCACAGGGCACATCCGCCTGGGCGACCTGCGACCAAGAACGGACTGACTGGATTTTTTAGACAAAAGCCACCACCGGTGCCCGCTTTCCTCAAGCTAGTGCCATTCGAGAATCTCCATAAATCAAATGCTGTTCGCTTGGCCCCTGGCTTCGCCGCGCGGTTCGTTGCGGGCGCTCGGCGTGCTCGCGGGACCGTTTTCTCTACTTTGCGCCGCACCGGCGAGCACGATTCAAATTCAATCGGTGCGCGCCGCGACAGCAGATAACTCAGACGAAGGGCGGGAGTATTGCGGGGAATATCACAGACGCTACGGGGCGTGCACTGGCCGGGGTGCAAGTCACTCTCGATCGTCTGCACCAGCCCGCCTCGCCGCGCTGGGGGATACGGCGACGGGACGGGGCTCCGATCGCGACGGACCAGGAGGGCAAATATGAATTCGAGAATCTTTCTGAAGGCGTTTATTTGCCGGCTGCCAGCAATCCTGTTCATCACGGCCTGGTTTGCTGTGAGCGGCGTGCTGGTCGGACTC
>DASRSQ010000422.1:0-1536 GCA_035656475.1 Gemmataceae bacterium
CGCGCAAGGTCGGCCAGTCGGACTGGCTGCCCATGATGATGCCGACAAGAGGAGAGGCCATTGCTTCCTGCCCGATTCGAGGAACCCGCAAAGAAGCGGCCCATTATAGGTCCCCCGCAGGGCTGCGAAAGGTGGCATAATCGTCAGCGTTAACCCTTTGGGAACCATCCTCAACGGAAGGTTAAGGGGTTGAGTCCGGAGTAACGGGTGAAGATCGAGCGTACCACCCCCAGTAGAGGTTCCCGCGCCGTCGGCGCGGCCGCTTATGCGCGCCGCAGTGAAGCCGTTGCCAAGCTGGAACCGACCGAGATCGTAGCCACCGCCAGTGTTCATGGAATTCCCGAGGCCGAATTCACCCCCAGCGTGCGCGACGCGATCATGGCGCTGATGGGGGAGGTAGAGTCGCTGCGTCGCGAATTGGAGCAAACCAAGTCCCGACTGGAAGAGGTCGAAAAGACGGCCGACCAGGATCATCTGTTGCCGCTTTTGAACCGTCGCGCTTTTGTGCGCGAACTCACACGTTACATTGCCTATTCGGATCGCTACGGAACGCCTGCAAGTCTGATCTATTTCGATCTCGACGGCTTCAAGGCGATCAACGACACACATGGTCACGCCGGTGGCGACGCTGTGCTTGCCCATTTCGCCGAGACGTTGCGTACCAACGTACGCGACACCGACCTTGTGGGACGTTTGGGCGGCGACGAATTCGGAGTGATTCTCAGCCATGCCACGCAAGAGCAAGCTTACAAAAAAGCGGATTCGCTTGCCGATAAATTGAAAGCCTCACCGACCGAATGGCGAAGCCAATCCATTCCAATGACCTTCTCTTATGGCGCGTTCGAATTGAAATCCGGAGAAAGCGCGGAAACCGCAATGGCGCGCGCCGACGAAGCGATGTACGCCCACAAGCGCACCCGGTGATTCTCAGGCGATGATGTCGGGCAGCAGCGCGTCTTCGATTCGCTGCATCTGATCCTTGAGCATCAGCTTGCGCTTCTTGAGACGGGTGAGTTGTATCTGGTCACCGGTCCCGGTCTGGATGAGGGCGGCAATAGCGGCGTCAAGCGCGCGATGCTCCTGAACAAGCTCGTTGAGCCTGATGCGCAGCGCCTGTTCCTCCGCCTCCGTCATGTGCCGGAAATCTCTCGCTATTTGGCCGGCATTCGGCAACGAAAACCACAGGTCCGGGCCTTCATACTGCCAGCTTTTCCCCACTTAATCTTCGTTAATTCTCTGGAAGGCAAGCGGCCCGAAAACGGATGACAGACAGGCCCGTTGGTGTTCTAATCCCCCATGCCTTAACAGAGTGAGGTGCGGCTTATGGCACTAGCAGGGCATATCCAGGAACTCTCCGAAAAGCACAGAAAACTCGAGCAGCGTATCGAATCAGAGATGGCTCACCCCGATTGGGATGAGACAGCCATTGCAGCGCTGAAAAAAGAAAAGCTCCGGCTTAAAGACGAAATAGAACGGCTGCGAACCAGCCTTCACTGATCAAACAGGCAAGCAAGGTCTGATTACGCGGCAGTAGGC
>DASRSQ010000423.1:0-7042 GCA_035656475.1 Gemmataceae bacterium
TCATCCTCGTTCCTGCGGGCCCGGGTACGGGCGTCAAGGCTGGCCCTGGCGTGCGTGACGTCCTCACCGCCTGCGGCATCCACAATATTCTGACCAAGGTGCATGGCAGCACCAACGCGATTAACCTGGTCAAGGCCACGATCGACGGCCTCAAGCAATTGCGCACCCGCGAAGAAGTTGCCGCCCTCCGCGGCGTCGCCCTGTAACGTCTCGAGGAAATCATGGATCTGTCGACCGTACATCATGGCATCACGCCGCGTCGCCGCAAAAAGCGCGTTGGCCGGGGACCGGGCTCGGGCCACGGCAAGACCTCGTCGCGAGGCAGCAAGGGCCAGTACGCCAGCGCCGGCGCCAAGAAGCCGGCCTTCACCTTCGAAGGCGGCCAGATGCCGCTGTTCCGCCGTATTCCGAAGCGTGGCTTCTCCCACGAATCCTGGGACAAGAAGTTCCACGTCGTCAACGTCGGCGATCTCGACAAGGCGTTCAAGGACGGTGACACCGTCGATGCTGAGGCGCTCAAGAAAGTCGGACTCGCCAAGGGGCCGTCCGATGGCGTGCGCGTGCTGGGCACCGGCGAGGTGTCGAAGAAACTGACCGTGAAGGCGAACCACTTCTCGAAATCCGCTGAGGAAAAAATCAAGGCCAAGGGGGGCACGACGGAGAAGGTTCTGCCTCCGAAGAAGCCGGTCCGTGGCAAAATGAAACCTCCCGCCGCCAAAGAATAATAGCATTTGCTTCGACGGCTCGCGGCATGGAAGAAATCGTCGGGCGCAATAGAATGCCGAGGACAAGAGCGAGATTTGGTCGTCTCGGCGTCCGGTACTTCAAAACATTCTCTTGTCCCGATGGAGCGCGAGGTGGTAATCTCGGAGATATTCCGGGCTTATCGGTAGTTATAAGGAATCGTTCATGGCCACCGCCAGCACGCTGGTAAGATCTGGTATCAATTCGTTCGGCCAAAGTCGGCTGGCGTCGGTCTTCAAGATCAAAGAGTTGCGCCAGAAGATCTTCATCACGCTCCTCTTTCTCGCCATTTATCGCATCGGCTTCCACGTTCCCGTGCCGATGATCAACCAGGTTGAAATGGCCAACAAGATGGGTGGCAACGAGGAAGGCATCCTCGGTGCGATTGCCCTGTTCTCCGGCGGTAGCCTCAGCCAGAGCACCATCTTCGGCCTCGGTATCATGCCGTATATCTCGGCATCGATTATTTTCCAGCTCTTGGCGAGCGTTTATCCACCGCTGGAGAAGCTGCAAAAAGAAGGGGAGGCGGGGCGCAAAAAGATCAATGAATACACGCGCTACGCCACGGTAGTCATATGCATATTCCAGGCCTGGATGTACGTGAGCATGCTGACCAGGCCGCCCCAGTCAGGAGGGCACGGGCTCGCTGTGCCTGGCTATGACACCTGGTTTTTCACGATTGTCACCATCTCGATCATGACGACCGGCACCATCTTCCTCATGTGGGTCGGCGAGCAGATCGACGAGTATGGCGTGGGCAATGGCATCAGCTTGCTCATCATGGCGGGCATCGTGTGCCGAATCCCCGATGCCACCTATAGCTTGCTTTTCGAGAAGGGACATCTGCGTCCGTCCGTGTTCACGCTCGGCGGGTCCGGCGTGGCAGGAGACATCAGCCTGGAAAAAGTCCTGGTGCTGATCTTCCTCTTCGTCACGGTCGTCATCGGCGTCATCGCGATCACCAAGGCCCAACGGCGCATCCCCACCCAGTCGGCCAAGCATGTGCGCGGGCGACGGGTTTACGGCGGTACCCGCAACTTCCTGCCGCTCCGCCTCAATCAGTCGGGCGTCATGCCGGTCATCTTCGCGTCCAGCTTGCTCATCCTGCCGACGGCCGCGTTCCGCATCATTGGCCAGCAGTTTCCAGGGGCCAACTGGGCTCATAACGTCGCTCACTCCCTGGAACGTCAGGGGTACCTGTACAATATTCTGTACATCATGCTGATCTACTTCTTCTGCTATTTCTGGACCGCCATCACCTTCAACCCGAAGGACATTGCCAATAACCTCAAGGACTATGGCAGCTTCATTCCAGGCTATCGCCCCGGCAAGCGAACCGCCGACTACCTGGAAAAAGTGATCATGCGCATCACCTATGTGGGCGCAGCGTTCCTTGCGGTGGTCGCGATCATCCCGAGCCTGATCTCGTCGGCCCTCGAGGTCAACTATACGGTGGCCAGCTTTTACGGCGGTACCGGCCTCTTGATCGTCATCAGCGTGGCCCTCGACCTTGTGCAAAAGATCAACAGCCACCTGGTGATGCGTAACTATCCAGGCCTGACCGAAGATTGATTCGTTCGTCGAGTTGACCGGCCGGCTTTCTGAAAAACGACTGGTGCCCCACCTAAACCCGACTCCGAAATTCTCCGGCGTCGGGTTTGTTTTTTTGATTGACGCGGGCCAGCCTTGCTACGAGACTATTTGTTTCGGAAAATGAAGTCTGCGTTAAACTTTTTGAACGTGTGGCATGGAAGAACGGATTATGCGCTTGATCATGATCGGCCCACCAGGCAGCGGCAAGGGCACGCAAGCCAAGCTGCTGAGTCAGCGCATGAACCTGGTACACGTGTCAACAGGAGACATCCTGCGCGATGCGGTGAAACATGACACCGAAGAAGGCCGGCGCGCCAAGCCGTTTCTGGAAGCCGGCCAGCTGGTGCCGGACGATCTGGTGAACGAGATTATTGCCACCCGTTTCAGCGGCGAGGGGAAGCCGCGGCATTTCATCATGGACGGATATCCGCGCACGCTGGCGCAGGCATTCTCCTTCGACAAAGTGCTCAAGACGGAGGAGCTCCCCTTGAGCGCGGCGGTCTTTCTCAACGTGGACGACGAGGAAATCGTACGCCGGCTGGGAAGCCGGTGGACCTGCCCGAACCCGTCCTGTGCCGCGACCTACAACCTGAACACGATGCCGCCGCGGCTGCAAGGTGTGTGCGACCTGTGTAAGACACCGCTATTGCAGCGTGACGACGACAAGCCCGAGACGATTCGCAAGCGGCTGCAAATCTTCCACAAGAGCCATGACGACATCCTGCTGCACTACCGCGCCCAGGGAATCCTGGTGGAGGTGCTCGGTCGCGGCGACGTGGCGGCGATCAATGCCAACATCATCAAGGCACTGACACAGAAGTGTGTTGCCTGAAGGGTAAATCCGAATCGGATTGTCCTCGGCGCCACCGGGATGCAAAGCGAAAAAGAGGATACGTGGTGTTCAGGCAGTTTTTTTCTAGCGCCCCAGAGCTGAAGTCGGCGCGCGAAATCGGGCTGATGCGCGAGGCCGGCAAGATCGTCGCAGAGGCGCACCGCCTGTGTCGCGAGATGGCCAAGCCGGGCGCGCGCACCATCGACATCGATAAAGCCGTCGAAGCGCTCTACGCCAAGCATGGCGCGATCCCGCTCTTCAAGGGCTACGCCGGCGCCAATCCCAAGGTTCCCTTCCCGGCCTCCACGTGCATATCGATCAACGAGCAAGTCGTGCATGGTATTCCGAGCGCCCGCGAGATTCGTGACGGCGACATCGTCAAGATTGACACCGCCTGCAAGCTCAACGGCTGGTGTGCCGACGCCGCCGTCAGCATTCCGATCGGCACGGTGCGGCCCGAACGGCTGCGCCTGATCGCGACGGGCGAGCGCGTCCTCGCCATCGCCATGGAGGAGCTGCCCAAGAAACGGTGGTGGTCGGAAGTCGCGGCCCTGATGCAGAAATGTGCCGAACAGGCAGGCTACAGCGTCGTCGAGCAATACGTCGGCCACGGCATCGGCCGCGTCATGCACGAGAACCCGCAGGTCCCCAATTTCGTGATGCGGAACTACAAGGAGCTGCGCAAATCCGATTTCCGCCTCGAGCCCGGCCTGGTCCTGGCGGTGGAGCCGATGGTCAACATGGGCTCAGCCGAGACGCGCGTCCTCAACGACCACTGGACCGTCGTCACCAAGGACGGGTTGCCGAGCGTGCACGTCGAGCACACGCTGGCCCTCACCGCGAACGGTGTCATTGTTATCACCGCCGACGGCTAACGCTCTTCTCTTCGCAAGCCTGAATCGCCATGATCGCGAACGCGCTGCCGACGTGCGACAGGTAATGCGTCTCGTCTTTGACGAGCGAGCGCGTGAACCATCGGCCGCTCCCGCGTTGATTGGCCTTCAGCCACGCCACACCCTTGACGAGAGCCGGATCGCTGGCCGGCACGCCGGCGCGCCGCAGCGTGTAGATGCTGAAGCCGGTGCCGTAGCCGTCGCTGACGTCGCGCGTTTGCGGGCTCTTGTCGGCGCGCGGCCATTCACCCAGGCTTGATGCCGACCAGCCGCCATCGGGAAGCTGCTTGCCACGCAATTTCTTCTGGATTTCCTGCTGCTGTGCCTCGGTCAAGATGCCGTTGAGGTACGACGACACCCACAAAAGCATCATTTCGTGATGCAGGTTTCTGGGCGGGTTCGCCTTCAGCCAGCGTTTGAGGCCGTCGAGACCAATCTTGGCCTGCTCCGATTTCGCGTAGTCCTCGGGGGCGACGCCGACGGCAAGGGCCGCGAGCGTGACGCCGTAGTGGTCGTCCCATTCCATCGGCGGCAGGCTGAGCTTGAGCCAGCGGATGCCGCCGTCTTTCTGTTGCACGGTCCACATGCGATCGAGCGCGGTCTTTGTGACCGGATGCAGCTTCTTCGTGGTGTTGGCGTCGTTATGCGCGAGCGCTGCCGCGGCCACGACGACCTCGGCGTCCCAGCGCGGCTTCTTGTCCGGCCAGCGCTTGGTGACGAGTTCCTCGAGCGAACGCCGAATGTCGGCATGGGCCGGCGCGTTCGCGGAGACGGTGGGGCGGGCATAGAGATACGAGAGGTTCGAGTGGCAGGAGAAACAGCCGCGGTTTTGCGTCCAGTCGAGTGCGATGTTGTCGAGGAAGTCGACGGCCTTCGCCATCGAAAACTGCTTGGCGATCGGCTCATCCTTGCTGCTCTTGGCAGGTGGCGTGAACTTCTTGAGCGACGGCTCATCGGCATGCGCGACCGGCGCGAGGAGAGCAAGGCCAGCGATCAGAATGATGCGATTCACGGCGGCGCCTCTGGAGGTGCACGGATGATGCGACGTTGCAATCGTATCGCGAGATGGCACGAAAGGGAAGCCGTTGGTTGCCCTGGCGATACAGTCGCGTAGCGACGATGGACAGTAGCTCGGCGCTTCAGCGTCGGGATGGGCCCCAATGCGACTCGGATGCCGCGAATCTGATTCTGAACGGCGGCGGCGTTCGCGCTCACTTCCGCTTCAACTTGTCCGCCGCGCCGGCGAGCCGATAGATTTCCGCGGTGCGATCGAACGCCGGATCATTGCCGCCAACGATCGTCAGCGGCGTCGGCGCCAGCAGGCCGAGCGCCTCGGGGATATCGAGCACGCGCATGACGTTGAGGAAATGCGGACCGTCCTTGTGCGACTTCGGCGGGTCGATGATGATGACTTCCTTGATCGATGGTTCGAACAGTGCGGCATAGGCAACAAGAACGCCATCACGGCCATAGCCCCCGACTCGAAGATCTTGTAGCTTCCATTCCTCCTTCAGAAATCGAATAGATTCAGTGAAGTCCCGAATTTTTCCTTTGTCAACCGATTGGCCTAGAAGGACGTGCAAACGTTCTACGAAATTCGGGGGTGACTGCCTGCTCCAGGGAAAGCCGCTGTCACCAACTGGGCTAACGAGCACTAGATCGTGTTTTGCATTTTCGTTGACAACAAGAATCTCAATTCGCTTTTCGGGTGGATTTGGAATGTCGACCAGGACGAGCAAGGGTGCCAAATCCATTCCCTTCTTAGACGGAATAACGACGGCATGCCGCTCGGCTGTGCGCACGAAGAGGCTATCCATCGATAAGTACCCTTTGCCCGCCGGAAGCCGTCCTCGAAAGTCGGGGAAGGATTTGGACCTTAGCTTGTCAATCATCCCCTTCTTCCACTCCGCGAACTTCCCCTTCGCCGGCAACACCACCTTCGCCGCCGGGATAAAGACCTCGTCAATGCGGTGATTGATCGCGTCCTTCGGCAAATCCTTGTCCTCCGGGAACACGCGTAGCTCGCGCCCCTTGAGCGGCGTGTACTTCGCGCTGTCCTCGACCTTTGTCGTCGGATCTCCCTTGAGACGCTTGTTGAAGAAGTTGAAAATCGCGATGCGCAGGTCGGGGCGATAATCATGGCCGCCGACGCTGACGTATTCCTCGACCAGCGGTTCCTTGCCGTACAGGCCGTACGCCGTCTTCAGCTTGGCGATGATGCGGCGGTTGGCGTCCATCGGGAAGATCGGATCCTTGTCGCTGTTGGCGAACAGCATCGGCCGCGGGGCGACGAGGGCCGCGATGGTCGTCCAGTCCCATTGATACGTGTTGTGCAGGAACATGCAGTCGCAATGGCCGTTGACGCCTTTTTGCTTGATGTAGAAATCGAGATCGCTCATGCCGGACACGGGGACGGCGACCTTGACGCGCTCGTCGGCGGCGGCGATCCAGAACGTCGCAGCGCCGCCGCCGGAGATGCCGGTGACGCCGATCTTGTCGGGATCGACGTCGCTGCGCGTGCACAGGTAATCGATCGCGCGGATGCCGTTCCAGCATTCGACCGCAGCAGGGCTGTAGCCGAGATCGTGCCACCAGAAGCGATTGTGGTTCTTCATCTTCTCGGCGTCCTTGACGCCCCAGGCGGTGAGATGGCCCCAGGGCCGGCCGTAGGTGCCATGATGGACGCCGGGAATTTCACCTAGTTGCAGCGTATCGAGAATGATGCAGACGTAGCCGTTGTTGGCGAACCAGAAGCCGTGATCCTGGAACGCGGTCTTGCAACCATCGCGTCCTTTGCCGGAATGCCCGCACACATAGACGATGGCCGGGAGCTTTCTGCCCTCCTTGTTGTGCGGCCGATAGACGTTGGCGGTGACATAGAGGCCCGGCTTCGACTGGAAGTGCAGCTTTTCAACGACGACGCCGTGCGCCTCGATGGTCCCGGTGACGGTCGCCTTGAGCGGCGTCTTCTCGGGGATCG
>DASRSQ010000424.1:0-3368 GCA_035656475.1 Gemmataceae bacterium
GGAGCACGAATGGGCCAAAGCTATGCGGACCACCACCCATGGCCAGAGACTAACCCGGTCTATCATGATCGCGGAAGTCTGGTCCTTCAGCTGATCGAATCGGCCGTTCGGCCGCGGCGCAACACGCCTGTCGTTTCAGACGAAAAACCCGCTTGTGATGACAGCGGGGTGAATAAAACTCGGATAGCGCATCTGGATTGAGCGCTCACTTTGGCTCACCCGACAGACAGGGGGTCGCTACCTTCCAATCCCAAGTCTGCAATTGCCCTCAAACAGACGGCTTCGGCAACGTGCCGCACGCCGAGGCGTCGCAACATACGAGAGCTGTGCACCTCCACCGTCCGCACGCTAATCCCCAAGGCGAACGCAATTGCCTTGTGGGACTCTCCGTGCGCCAGCATGGTCAAGACTTCGCTCTCGCGGCGCGACAACATCTCGATGCGACGGACCGCGTGGTCGATGGCCCTCTGTCGCCCGAGTGGCGGATGCTCGACCATGGCGGTATGGATGGCACGATACAGCTGCTCCTCTTCGAAAGGCTTGGCCAGGAATCCTGAAGCTCCAAGTCTCGCCGCCTTCATGATCGTCTCTGGTTCGGGGAGTCCGCTCATCATGACGGCAGGCAGATCGATATTGAGGCGCCGCAGGTCGGCCAAAAACGAAAGTCCATCGACGCCCGGCATACGAACGTCGATGAGCAAACATCCATCCAGGAACTCGTCGTCGGCGGCCAACAGCTGCATGGGGTCCTGGTAGAGCTGGACTGCGTAGCCGGCCGTTGTCAGCTGACGGCCCAGAGTCCGGAGAAGCGCATAGTCGTCATCCACCACGTGCACTTGATTGGCGTTCACGTCCGCACTCCTTACATCGGCTTAGTCGGCTCGTGGCACTGGGCAAGCCTCACTTACACAACGTGCGCGTTTTTCCCGGGAACCACAAATCTTTTGAATGAAATTGACATATGTCACTGTCATCAAAAGAGAGCAGGTGTCGGGGCGGCGACGGGAAGGAAGACAGAGACGGACGTCCCTTTCCCGACGTGACTTTCGATGCCGATTCCGCCGCCGGATCGCCTGACAATCCCCAGGACCTGAGTGAGGCCCAGTCCGCCCACCCGGCCAGCCTCCTTGGTGGTGAAGAACGCCTTGAAGACGTGGGGAAGCACGCTTTCCTCTATGCCCGAACCGGTATCCTCCACCCGCACAGCAGCGTAGGAACCCTCGGGCGGATGCTCCGGGCGCGTCGGGGCTGGAAGGGTGGCGTTGAATGTCCGCAAGGTGAGTGTGCCCACTCCCTTCATGGCGTCGCGAGCATTGATGCAGAGGTTGAGGACAATCATTTCGAGCTGCGTGGGGTCCAACAGCGTCCAATGCAAATCTGGCGCAAGCGCCATCTCAACGTGAATGCCGGTGCCCAGGGTAGCAGTCAACAATCCGCTCATGTCCGCAAGTCGGGCATTGAGATCGATCACCTGCGGCTCCGGGCGCTGCTCACGGGCGAAGGCAAGAAGCTGCGCCGTGACCTCGGCTCCCCGTTCGGCGGCGATGCGGATCAATGCGAGGCCATCGCGGTCCTCGACGCGCCGCATGGAAGGCTCGAGCAGTCGCACGTTGGTGAGGACGATGGAGACCAGGTTGTTGAAGTCGTGCGCTATTCCAGAGGCGATTTCCCCGACGACGGTGAGTCGCTGCGATCGCTCGGCTGCGGCCTCGGCGTTTTCGCGGCCGGCGATTTGCTCGCGCAGTTGGCTGTTGACCAGGTCGAGTTCTCGCCCGAGTTCCTCAACGCGACGCTCGAGTAAGCCCTCCGCCCGCTTATCCTCCGTTATGTTGGTGACCGCGCCATAGAGCCGATGCGGCTTCCTGTTGGCGAAGCTCATCAGTCCGCGAGCCGCTATCCAGCGCTCAATGCCATCGCCGAGACCGATTACCCGATACTCGACGTCAAATATCCCGTCGCCCTTTGGGTAAAGGCACTTTCGGACCGCTTGGTCCAGGTGGCCGAGGTCGTCGCGATGAATGGCGGCCCGCCACGCACCATTCTCGACCTTGGCATGCGAGGGCAGCCCCCACATCGCCCTGACCGCGTCGTCACATCGGAGCTTGCCGGTCCTGGGGTTCCAGGAAAAGAGGCCCAATCCAAACAAATCGACCGCAACGTTGAGACGTGCCTCGTTTCTCAGCGTATGTCGCGACGGGCGTTCTTTCATGGGCGTCTTCCGAGAAAATGCAACAGCGCCAGCGAAGTCGATGTCCCCGTGCAACCGGTCGAACAGTGTTTGCGTCTGCACGGATGACATCGCCCTCCTGCCTCAGGGAAGACTCGAGGAACGTCTGACGCAGCTATCTAACCCCTGCATGGAATGGACAAGGCTGCGAATAGTCAACGCTGGTCGATTGCCAAGTTGGATCGGCCGTCGGCTCATCGCAGCAGGCGACCGGTTGGCTTGCTCGTCGGCATGAGGGCACGGTTTGCACAGTAGGAGATGATCCGGCGCCCAGGAAACGGGCAGTGCGGGGGTGTGATTGGGGGTGCCCCCTCAGTATGCCCCAGGCTGCGTCCTCACCCGGTGTCACCTGGGGCGAATTGGGCACCAAGGGGGCCAGCCCCGACTTGCGCACCCAGGTGGAGGAGGCCAGCTGCACTTTGTAGCCGGCCGCCTTGTCGGCATAGAGCGTCACGCTTGCGCGCTCGTCTACGCCAGTATCGGCGAGATGAAAGCCACGGAAGCCCTCAACGTTGCCGATGATCGGGAGGAACTGCCTGGGTGCGCGGCGTGCGATTTGCTGCGGTTTAACTGCGCCGTCACAGCGTCGAATGATAACGTACATTCCGCCCCTCCACAGCTATTGAACGGGCAGTTGTAGGCGGCTGCGGGCTTACCGCAGTGGGATCGGTCAAGACTTTAGGGACTATTTCTCAAACGACCGCGAGTATCGACACCTCAATGCGCAATCAGCAACGGGACCGGGGACTGGCGCAGCAGCTTGCGGGTCGTTCCTCCCAAAAGCCACTCGGCGAGGCGGGGGCTGCCATAGCCCCCCATTATGGCGAGATCGGCTTCGAGATTGGCCAATTCCTCCATCAGGCTGTCGGCGACGGCGCCACGCTTGGCGACCGCTTGCAGCCGCGCTTCTATGCCGTGGGCCTGGAGATACCCGAGGGCATCCTCCCCAATCGGCGGGTCGAATTCCAGCTGGCTTTCCTTGCCGACAATGAGGATGGTGACGGTTCGAGTGTTATGAAGATAGGGGCGGGCCTCTGAAAGTGCCCGGGCGACCTCGCGACTGCCGTTCCAGGCGATGACAGCGTGCTCAAAACCCTGCGCGTAGCTTTGCTGGTCGTGGAGAAGCAGAAGGTGGCGTCCG
>DASRSQ010000425.1:0-5448 GCA_035656475.1 Gemmataceae bacterium
AATGTCGGACGCCCAATAGGCGAGCAACTCCCGCTTCCGCGCAATTGTGAGCTCGGGGTCTTCGACAACGTCGCTCGGCCGATCGTAGCCGATCAAATCGCCATCGGTGACTTCGCTTAGGTAGTCCTCAAAGGGAAAGTCAGTTGGTTCGGTCATTTTCGTTCGCCTCGCATATGTGATGGAGAGGGGCGCATGGTCCCCTCTCCGCTACCGCCTCCCTCAGTAGTCCATTCCGCCGGCTGGCATGGCCGGAGCAGTTTCCTTCTTGGGCTTTTCGGCGATCATCGCCTCGGTGGTGATGAGCAACCCTGCAACCGAGGCCGCGTCTTCGATCGCGGTGCGAACGACCTTGGCGGGGTCGATGATGCCCCACTTGTAAAGGTCCCCATACTCGCCGGTCTGGGCGTTCCATCCGAAGGCGTAGTCGCCTTTCTCCTGCAGCTTGCCGGCAACCACCGAGCCGTCCTCGCCGGCGTTGATCGCAATCTGCTTGGCCGGCCACTGGATCGCGCGACGGACGATCTCGACGCCAGTCTTCTGGTCATCGTTCTGGGTCTTGAGATCTTTGAGCACGCTCGCTGCCCGCAGGAGAGCCACACCGCCACCTGGAAGGACGCCCTCTTCAACCGCAGCGCGGGTTGCGTGCATCGCGTCATCGACGCGGTCCTTCTTCTCCTTGACCTCGACTTCGGTGGCACCACCCACGCGGATCACCGCCACACCGCCGGCAAGCTTGGCCAGCCGCTCCTGCAGCTTCTCGCGATCGTAGTCGGACGTGGTCTCCTCGATCTGCTGCTTGATTTGAGCGATACGGGCGTCGATGTCCTTGCGGGCACCGGCGCCATCGACGATCGTGGTGTTCTCCTTCTCGATCGTCACCTTCTTGGCGGTACCGAGCATCTTGAGCGTGACGTTCTCGAGCTTGATGCCGAGATCCTCCGAGATCACGTTGCCGCCGGTGAGAATGGCGATGTCCTCGAGCATCGCCTTGCGCCGATCGCCGAAGCCCGGCGCCTTTATGGCAGCGATCTTGAGACCACCGCGCAGTTTGTTGACCACCAGCGTAGCGAGCGCTTCGCCTTCGACGTCCTCGGCCACGATGATGAGCGGCTTGCCAGTCTGCACGACGGCTTCGAGGACCGGCAGCATGGGCTGGAGGTTCGAGAGCTTCTTCTCGTGCAGTAGGATGTAAGGCTCTTCGAGTTCCACCCGCATCTTGTCGGGGTTGGTCACGAAGTAGGAGCTGAGATAACCGCGATCGAACTGCATGCCTTCGACCATGTCGAGCTCGGTCTCGGTAGTCTTGGCCTCCTCGACTGTGATGACACCTTCGTTGCCGACCTTCTGCATCGCCTCGGCGATCATCTTGCCGATGGCGCTTTCGCCGTTGGCCGAGATCGTGCCGACCTGGGCGATTTCATCGTTGCTGGTGATCTTGCGGGCGTTCTTCTTGAGCTCGCCGACCACGGCATCCACCGCGAGGTCGATGCCGCGCTTCAGATCCATTGGATTCATTCCAGCAGCGACCGCCTTGGCACCTTCCTTGACGATCGCCTGGGCGAGCACGGTCGCGGTGGTCGTGCCATCGCCGGCGAGGTCGTTCTGCTTGCTGGCAACCTCGCGCACCATCTGGGCGCCCATGTTCTCGAACTTGTCGGAGAGCTCGATCTCCTTGGCGACCGTGACACCATCCTTGGTGATGCGTGGTGCGCCAAAGGACTTCTCGATCACGACGTTGCGGCCCTTGGGACCGAGGGTCACCTTCACCGCATCGGCGAGGGTGTCGACTCCGCGCAGCATGCGGTCACGGGCATCGAGAGAGAATTTGACTTCCTTAGCAGCCATGTTTCGTCACTCCTTGAGACGTAACGAGGTTTGACTCGTGTTGAACCTTGGACGCCGTCTTAGGCGGCCTTCTTGATCTGAGCGGTCTGCTCGATCACGCCCATGATGTCGCTCTCCTTCATGATCAGGAGATCCTCGCCATCAAGCTTGACTTCGGTACCGCTCCACTTGCCGAAGAGCACGATGTCGCCGACCTTGAGGTCGAGGGCGACAATCTTGCCGGTCTCATCGCGGGCACCGGGACCGACGGCGATCACCTCGCCCTGCGAGGGCTTCTCCTTGGCGGTGTCCGGGATGATGATGCCGCCGGCCGACTTCTCCTCGGCATCGATGCGCTTGACCACGACACGGTCGTGCAACGGACGGAACTTCATGAAGCTTCCTCCAAAACGTTGGGTTGAGATGGATGGCCATGCTGCGGAGACATTGGACGCAGCATGGCCAGTTGACCGGGGCGTTCGGACCCCCGGTTTCCTCCAGCGCGCTGACTGACAGACGCTCTGGAGAAACTTGGCTTAGCACGCGATGAGGCCTTGCTCAGCGCGCGCATGTGCCCGAGCAGACTGGCGATCTCCTGCCGCCAACCGATGAGGCGAGCGCAAAGATCGGAATCTGCCTTGGTGGATTTGGCCGACAGCTCTGCCTCGATCAGATCGAGCCAGCACTCGGCCTCGATGATGGCCCAGGGATCGGGCTCGCCGGCGACGCGCGCCGCCTCGTAGTCGGCGCGCAGCCGATCTATGCTGGGAGCCCATCCCAGGCTGTCTGCTCTCACATCAATTCTGGCGATCGCGTTCATCGCCAACGATCCTCCGAATGGCGGCGCGGGGTTAGTCCCGTGCCTCTAGTCATGCGTTGTTGCTGACGAACACGGCGAGGCGGCCGTCGTGGCTCTGGCCCACCCCGAGCACGCTGTCAGGGCGTACGCCGCGTCCCTCCAGGGACGCCTTGAGCGTGGGATCACTGCTCAAAGCATTGCGCACTGCGTTGAGGGCATCCTTGAGCTTGGGCCAGACGTTGGCCAACACGCCGGGGACCTTGGTTGTCTTCGGATCAAGATTGACCGATACGACAGTAACCTCATCAGTCACAGGACCGGCGAGCTTGGCGAAGTCCAGAATGTCAGCTTGGTGATCCTCGAGCCGTGCTGTCCCAATAGAGTGGTCGACTTCAGACCAGCCCCAGCGCGGGGCAGCCGACAACGACGGCTCGGCAAAGGCGAGTAAGCAAATGCTCGCAAGCATCAGCGATGCAATCTTCTTCATCTTGATACCTCCTCACATAGGTTCGTGCTCTTCGCGGTTAAGCGGAGCGGCACCTGTTTCGGGTTGGTTAGGCTGCCTTGCGGCTCTCGATCTGCTTGTCGGCAGGTTTGCCGATCGGGATCGTGCGCGGCTTCATCGCCTCTGGCAGTTCCTGCCTGAGAGCGATGGTCAACAGACCATTCTTGAGTTCGGCGCCGATAACGTCGACATGGTCGGCGAGCTCGAAACGCTGCGTGAAGTTGCCGAGACGCAGGCCCAGGTGAAGATGTTCGCTGGCGTCTGGCTGGTTCACCTTACCGCTCACGGTGAGCAGGTTTCCTTCTTGGGTGATCGACAGGTTTGCCATGTCGTAACCTGGGACCGCCAAGACGATGCGGTAGCCGTCCTCGCCGGACCGAACGATGTCGTAGGCAGGTCCATTCCCGTTGGCCGAGAAGCGGGTTGCTTCATCGAGCAGCGAGAAGACGCGGTCGAAGCCAATGCTCGACCGAATGAAGGGGGTAAAATCGAGGTTGGTCCTCATAGCCACATTCTCCTTAGAGCAACATGATTACGAGGGATGTGCCCACCGGGCGCCACCCCATCGGACTGCCAGGCCCTCATGGCGCCTGACGCCAAGCGAATTGGGGAACGGAAAAATGGACTTCAAGGGTCTGGGAAGAGAATTTTCTCAGCCGTTCACAGGCGGTCGAAGGGCAGCCCATTTAGGAGGCACGAAGTCATCCGCGGCGTTCCTGGCTGCAGTCTTCTAAGCCTATGCTCTGATTGCCAAAAATGCTTGCACCTTCCGGTCGAATTTCGCATCTTTTCCGGGGAGGTGCACATGATGTCAGCCGACGTAGAGCGATACGGCTTAACAACCGCGCAAATCGTTTATCGAGTGCCCGATCACCTGAGCGTCCTCCAGGAAATTCGTCTGGCAGCGGTTCGATCTTTTTCCTGAGTTTCCCGAACTCACAAAGTTTCTCTCGTTTTGGGAGGAGAAGATCGAGGGTCCGCTTCACTCGGTGACGGTTGCCCATGCCAGGCTCGTAACCCCCGCCCAGCTACGCGCAGTTCGCGGCGTCATCCATTGAGTGGCCCGCGCTCCGCATCAACTTTGAGCATTTGACCTAGCGTCAACCGAGGGCATCCGCCAGAGGCCGCTTTGCGCCAGAAACGGCCCTTGGCGAGGCAACGGGGCGAGCCGCGCTTGGCGGGGGTCGATCCCGTCAGTTTCGGCTCAAGGGGTGCTTGAAACCGGACGGTGGTCCAGGGTTAGCCTTTAACCGCGCCTTGGAGCAGCGCGGCGACGAACTGTTTCTGGAAGATCAAGAACAGCACGACCGTCGGGGCGAGGATGATGAGGGCGCCAGCACAAAGGAGCGGGATGTTGGTGCCCCACTGGCCCTGGAAGGCGCCGAGAGCGCCGGCCATAGTGCGCTCGAGAGGGACCTCGACGAGCACGATGGGCAACAGGAACTGATTCCAGGTCCACAGGAATTGGAGGATCGCCAGAGAGAGGATCGCGGGCCGTGCGATGGGGACCTGGACCAGCCAGAACTGCTGCCAGGCGCTGGCGCCGTCGATCGAGGCGGCCTCTCCCATCTCGTCCGGCACGTTCACGAAGTGGGCACGCATCCAGTAGACGGAGAACGGCATGTAGAGGCCGATCAGCGGCAGGATGATCGCCAGCTTGGTGTTGAGGATGCCGAGAGCCTTCACCTCATAGTACAGGGGGGTGATGATCCCCTCGAACGGCAACGTCAGGCCGAGCACGAAGAGCAGGTAGACGACTTTGCTGCCCTTTGGCGCGAGCTTGGCGATCCCGAACCCGGCCATCGTGCCGATCAGGACCGATACCGGCACCACACCGAGGGCGATGATCGTACTCGACAGCAGCAGCTGATCCATATGCGCCGACTCGAAGGCGTCGATGAAGTTCTGCCATTGCGGATCGACCGGCCACTGCAGACCCGGCGGATAGGTGCCGGAGGGCGCAAGCGCGGCCGAGAACATGGTGACGAACGGCATCAGCGTGACGAACATCAGCGCCAGCAGGATCGTCCGCGCGCTGATGGTGCCAACGGGCATCGGCGGCCGCGGTTCACGCTTCGCAAGGGGTTCGGCGATAGCTGCGCTCGCGCTCATTTGGGCTGCCTCGTGAGCCACTGGATCGGCAGCACGCACAGGATCACCAGCAGCATCAGCACGACGGCCAGCGCCGAGGCGAGACCCACCTGCCGATGGGCGAAGGCGAGCCGATAGATTTCGAGCCCGGGCACCGTGGTCTGGATGCCGGGTCCTCCGCCGGTCGCGATGTAGACGATGTCGAAGCTCGCCAGCGCAGCGATCACCG
>DASRSQ010000426.1:0-6229 GCA_035656475.1 Gemmataceae bacterium
GGGCACGCGTTTTCTTGCTGGGGGCCATGATCGGCGGCGATACCGTGGATGCCGGCGTTGGCGCCGTCGGGGTCTCTTCCGCCGGCGCGGTTTCTGTCGGCGCAGCGGCCGGCCCGTGCAGCTTCGCGATGCTCTGCTTCAACGCGTCCATCAGGTTGATCACCTGAGTGTGTTCCTGCGCGGGCGCGGCGACGATTTCCTTGCCTGCAACCTTTGTTTCAATCAACTCGGTCAACTTGGCTGCGTAGATGTCCTTGTACTTGGCAAAATCGAATTCCCTAGGCGAGACCGCATCGATCAGCAGCCGCACCAGCTTGGCTTCCTCGGGCACCTGCTCGGTCGGAACCAGTTCGGGTTCCAGGATGGACGGTTGGCTGATCTCGTGGGCGTAACTCAAGAGGCACATGGCCAGCAACTTGCCCATGGGCCGGATGAGCACGACGTGCTCCTTGCCGTGCCAGACGACCTGGGCAATCGCGTAGCGGTTCGTCTCGACCATGCCGGCGTGCAGCAGAGCATACGGACGCTGACCGATCGGGCCGTCCGGCATGAGGTACAGGGTGCTGCCGTTCCAGTAGATCGGATCGAGCGCCTCGGGGGCGATGAACTCGCGGATGGTGATCGCCTTCTGATCCTCCGATCGCAACTTCGACAGCTCATCCAGATCGATCAGGACATATTGGTCCTTGCTGTACTCGTATCCGGAAACGATCTGGTCGTTCTTCACTTCGCCGTGAATGGGGCAGGTCTTCACGTTCTTGATGCGGCTCTTGCACTCCGCGTGAAGCTGGTTCAGGCGAATCGGGCTGCCTTCGCTGGAGTTGGTCGAGTAAGCTTTGACCGGGATGGAAACGAGACTGAGCTTGAGATAGCCCTTCCAGGTCGAACGAGCAGCCATGTGCCACGCTCCCTTGCCGACCTCCTTGATGGCGCTATGGTGAACCGCGAAGCGGCAGCTGCGGGATGCCTGCTTCGGAGATAGTGAGGGAGAGATCTTACCAGTGGATGTGTGCCCGGTGCAAAGGATTTCGCGCCAGAAAGCAACGCGGTTCGCGGAAGTCGAGCAAGCCTTCCGAAGATACGGGCTCTGCCGACTTTACCGGCACGCCTTTTCGAGCTCTTGAACCCACGCGGCCAGATCGATGCCTGGTCCAAGAGTGCTTGCCCACAAATCGCCGGCTTTGTTCACGCGGTCGAGCATCGTCCGGATGGTGAACGCGCCTGGATCCAGACGCTTCGTCACTTCGGACCACTTCAGCGGGGCCGACACGGTCGCACCCAGGTACGGGCGGGCGGAATAGGGAGCCGCCATCGCCTGACCGCGCGAGTTGCGCGTGGTGTCCAGGTATACCATCCCCTTCCGATTTTCCGTGCGCGGATCCATGCTCGTGAGCGCCGGCAACTGCCGGTTCACGAGTGTGGCAGCGAGCTTCGCTGCCAGCATCGCCTGGTCGAAGGAATACTGGCGTCCCAACGGAATGTAGATGTGCAAGCCGCGCTTGCCGGACGTCTTGCACAAACCCGTGGCGCCGATCTCGATCACCTTGCGGACCGCGTTGGCAACCTCGACGATTTTCGGGAACGGCACATCGATGGGATCCAGATCGATGACCGCATAATCGGGGCGATCGAGAGCATCGACGCGCGCGTTCCAGGGAATCAACTCGATGCATCCGAAGTTCGCGAGCCAGAGCAGCGTTGGCCAATCCTGGCACAAATGAAAGTCGCGGCGGCGGCCATCCTCGAGCGTGAGTTCCGTGGTCTGAATCCACGCCGGCGTCTTGCGCGATACGCGCTGGTAGAACTCCTTGCCGGTATGTCCATCGACATGGCGGTGCAAGACTTGTGGGCGATTGACGAGATAAGGCAGCATCACGGGAGCGATGGCGCGATAGTAGTCGAGCAGATCCTTTTTCGTGTAGCCGTTCTCGGGCCAGAAGATCTTGTGGAGGTTGGTGAGATGCAACTTGTCGTCAGGGCCGAACGTGTTCGCCATGAAGGTATTGTCGCCAGACAACCTCATTCGGCCAGACACTAAGGGTGCGGCGGCAATCCCTTGGCCGGCGGCCCATGTTTCGTTGGTCCGAGATGCGGCATTCCATGCAGCGGCTGATTTTCCGCGATGCCCAGGTGCCGGACGCCGAAGATGTCATTGCCGGATCCATTCCAGGTGAATTCCTGATCCTTCGGAAGCTGCCTTGGCGGCTGCATCAAGTCGGCGTGGCGTACGCCAATGATTTGCATCTCGACGGTGTCCATGCGTTTCAGGCGCAGAAAGCGCGTATCCTTGGGAGCGCGCGCGACGGCGATCGCGAGCCGCTTCGGGTCGGCACTGTCCGTGTCCCACACCGACGGGTCCGAATTGCTTTTTCTCCCTTTGGCTGATAATCTTTAGCCTACGACTCTCTCCCCACGGGTTTCATCCCGCCTGCACGTAATGCCGACACCCCGCGCTCCCGTGACTCCATGAAAAAACATACTGCCGCACTGACACTCGTCCTGATTGCCCTCCTCGCCGGTCGCGCGAACGCCGATGAGCCGTTGACTTTCGAGCAGCACGTGCGCCCGATCTTGAAGGCGTACTGTCTCGATTGCCACGGCGCTGGCGAAAAGCTGAAAGGCGGCCTTGATCTACGTCTGAAGCGCTTTGCGGAAAAAGGGGGCAAGAGCGGCTCGGCACTGGTGGCTGGAAGCCCGGACAGGAGCCCGCTGTTGCAACGGATGAAATTGGCGGAGATGCCGACGACGCAAAAGAAGGTGCCGGCCGAGTTAATTGCGGTCGTGGAGAAGTGGATTGCCGCCGGCGCCCGTGCGAACCGCGTGGAACCGACGACGCTGCCGCCAGGCATCGACATCACTCCCGAAGAACGCGCGTACTGGTTTTACCAGCCATTGCGTCCCGCGGAGCCGGCGAAGTTTGGGCCGAACGATCGCGTGCGGACGCCGATCGATGCCTTCGTGCTGGCGAAGTTGCGTGACAAGAAGCTCTCGTTTCAAGAGGACGCCGATCGCTTGACGCTGATCCGTCGCGCGAGCCTCGATCTGCTGGGATTGCCCCCCTCGCAGAAGGAGATCGATGCATTCCTGGCAGACACCGCGCCGGATGCATATGAGAAGTTGCTCGATCGCTTGCTTGCGTCGCCGCACTATGGCGAACGCTGGGCCCGGCACTGGCTGGACGTCGTCGGTTATGCCGATTCGGCGGGCGACGGCGTTGCCGACACGGCTCGGCCGTATGCCTGGAAATATCGCGATTACGTGATTCGCTCCCTCAATGCGGACAAGCCGCTCAATCAATTCATCGTGGAGCAGTTGGCCGGCGACGAGTTGACGCCCGGACCGTGGAACAATCTCAAACCCGAGCAAATTGAGCGACTGGTCGCCACCGGCTACCTGCGCTGCGCGCCCGATCCGACGGCAAGTAAATCCGGTCAGGCGGAGGCAGAGCAAGTGGTCGTCGACACGCTCAAGATCGTCGGCTCCTCGCTGCTCGGCATGTCGGTGGGATGCGCCCAGTGTCACGATCATCGCTACGATCCGATTCCGCAGGCCGACTACTTCCGCTTGCGCGCCGTGTTCGAGCCGGCGTTCAATCCCGCGCAGTGGCGCGGCGCCGGGCAACGGCGTGTATCGCTCTTCACCGACGCTGACCGCGCCAAGGCCGCCGCCATCGAGGCGGAAGCGACCAAGTTGCAGGCCGTCGTGAATCTGAAGCAGCAGGAATACGTCGATGCCGCGTTCGAGAAAGAGCTAACGAAGTTCCCCGAAGGACAGCGTGCCGCGCTGCGTGCTGCGTTCAAGGCCGTGAAGAAGACGCCGGAGCAGACGCGATTGGTGGATGCCAATCCGAAGCTCAAGATCAACGGCGGCGTGCTCTATCAGTTCAATCAGAAAGCCGCCGACGAGATCAAGAAGATGCAAGATGGCGTGAATGCCAAACGAGCGTTGAAGCCGATCGAAGATTTTATCGACATCACCAATGAGGTGCCGGGCCAGGTTCCCTTGACGAAGATCTTTCATCGCGGCGATTACCGCCAACCGAAGGATGCGGTGCAGCCGGGCGACCTGACGATTGCGGCGCCCGAGGGCAAGCGTTTCGAGATTGCACCGACCGAAAGCAAAACCAAGTCCTCCACCGGCCGACGCCTCGCCTTCGCGCGTCATTTGACCAGCGGCGACCATCCGTTGCTGGGACGCGTACTGGTCAATCGCATCTGGCAGCATCACTTTGGGCGGGGCATCGTCAATACGCCTGGCGATTTCGGCGTGCTTGGCGAACGTCCCTCGCATCCGGAACTGCTCGACTGGCTGGCACTCGAACTGGTGCGCCAGGGCTGGAGCATGAAGAAGATGCACAAGCTCATCATGACCTCGACCGCCTATCGGCAGTCCGCGCGCCGCACGACCGCACACGACGCCGTCGATGGCAGCAACGCGTTGCTCGGCCGCTATTCGCTGCGCCGGCTGGACGCCGAGGTGCTGCGCGATCGCATCCTGCTGACGGCGGGACGCCTCGACCGCACGCCCTTCGGCCCGCCGGTGGCCGTTGTCGAGGACGCCGTCGGCCAGGGGAACGCGCCGGACGACAAGCCTCGCCGCAGCATCTATCTGCAGGTGCGCCGCACCAAGCCGGTCGCGTTCCTGGCCGCATTCGATGCGCCGACCGCCGAATTGAACTGTGACCGCCGCGTCGGCACCACCAGCGCGCCGCAGGCCCTCATGCTGATGAACAGCGACTTCATTCTCAAGCAGGCCGGCCATTTCGCAGCGCGCGTCCGCAAGGAGACGCCCGCCGACTTCGATCGCGCTCGCCTCGACACGATCAAGACGAGGCACCCGCGCCTGGTGAAGTACGCCGCGTTCGCCTGGCGGGAAGCGTACCAGCGTTCCGCAAGCCTTGACGAACTCGCAATCGCCGCCGGCTTCCTCGATCGGCAGATGGATCATTTGCGTGCGAACGCCAAGGACGTTGAATTGGCTGCCCTCACGAACCTGTGTCAACAGTTGCTTTCATCCAACGAGTTCCTCCATGTCGATTGACCAAACCCGCCGGCAACTCCTGGCCACCTCCGCCTACGGCATCGGCACGTTTGCCCTGGCACACCTGCTGCAGCGCGAAGGCCTGCTCGCGCAGGAAGTCGGCCGACCAGGCGAAAACTTGCCGCTCAACCTGCACCCGCGCCGGCCGCACTTCGAGCCGAAGGCGACGGCGATGATCTCGCTGTTCATGCATGGCGGGCCGTCGCACGTCGATCTGCTCGATCCCAAGCCGGTGTTGCAGCGACTGCACGGCACCGAATACTCCGGCGACGTCGTCTACAGCTTCGTCAATCGCGCCAATCGCCGGCTGTTCGGCAGCCCCTGGAAATTCAGCAAACGCGGACAGTGCGGCACCGAGATGTCGGAGTTGTTGCCTCACACCGCCGGCATCGCGGATGACATCTGCGTGCTGCGCTCGATGCACACTGGCCACAATGGCCACGAGGTGTCGATCCGCTACTTCCACGGCGGCATCGCCGGCATCACCGGCCGGCCGACCCTCGGGAGCTGGATCGTCTACGGCCTCGGCAGTGAGGCGGACAACCTGCCCGCGTACATGGTCCTCTCGGATCCCGAAGGGCATCCGGTCGATGCCACGCACAACTGGTCGAGCGGCTTCATGCCGCCGCTCTACCAGGGGACCGTGTTGCGGCCGCAGGAGCCGCGCATCTTCAATCTCGACGCACCGCCGCATCTGCGTGGCGAAACGCAACGGCAAAACCTCGACCTCTTGCGTGCATTGAATCGCCGGCACGCCGAGCTGCATCCGGGCGAGGCCGACCTAGAGACGCGCATCGCCAGCTACGAACTCGCCGCCCGCATGCAGGACGCCGCCCGCGAAGCGCTCGACCTCTCGCGCGAGCCGGCGTCGATCCACCGCATGTACGGGCTCGATCAGCCGACGACGCGCTCCTATGCCGAGCGCTGCCTGATCGCGCGCCGACTCATCGAACGCGGCGTCCGCTTCGTGCAGCTTTTCCTCGGCGGCCAGCCGTGGGACAATCACAACAATCTGCGGACCACCTTGCCCGCCATCTGCCGACGGACCGATCAACCGGTGGCGGCGCTCGTGCGCGACCTCAAGCAACGCGGCCTGCTCGATACCACGATCGTCCACTGGGGTGGCGAGATTGGCCGACTGCCCGTCGTCGAGGGGGACCTCAACGATGTTGCCGGTCGCGATCATAAC
>DASRSQ010000427.1:0-4271 GCA_035656475.1 Gemmataceae bacterium
GGCAGGTTTGTCGCAGCGTCACCGACGTGTTGATGTTGGCGACGGGATAGCGCCGCTGCACGGGCCGCACCTCGCGCTCGATCTTTTTGTCCTTGATCATTGCCCACGCCTTGAGCCGCACGGTGCCGGACCATTCCGGCGCATCGGGTGCAGCCGTGAACACGACATTCGCAAACTGCCCCTGCGGGCTCACATGGACCGGCTCGCAGCGGATCCCCGGCGGCAGCCCTTCTGCCTCAATCACCACCGGGCCCTGGTAGTTGCGGCGATTAAGACAAATCTCGTAGAAGGCCGATCCCCCCTGCCGAACGCATGGACACGACGGCTCGTTCGGCGTCTCATGAAACACGACCGGATAGAAATCGGGCTCGACGCGCGTCAGCTTCAGCACGTATTGAAAGCGCGCGCCGCCATTGCGATAGCGTTCCTGCACGAAGATCTTGTATGCGCCGTCGGCGTTGATGTTGAGTACGCCGATCGGATCGCGATTCGCCTGGGCCAGGGCGTTGTGATTGATGCCGTGATCGTCGAAGGTTGCGATCTCGTTTCCCTTGCTGTCAAAAACGAGCACGTAGGGATCGCCCGGAAGCTCGAGCCGTTCGCACAAGAGATCGACGGCAAACGAATCCCCCTTCTTGGCGGTAAAGCGATACCAGTCGGCGTCCCCCGGCTTATCGAATCGCCCGCACACGACGGTCGGCAGCGCGATCGATTGAGCGGTGTCGCTCGAATCGTTCGGCTCCCGGTCCAGCGTGATCGGCGCATCCGCAAAGGCGAGTGTGATCGGAGTGAGCGCGTCCTTGAACGGCCACACCTGAAGGCCGCGCGCATTCGCGCTTGCCGACGGCATGTGCCGGGCGAAGCCGAAACGCTGCAGTTGCAATGGATCGCTCGGCGCGGCGAAGACGAACGTTGCTTCCTGCAACGATTCGTCATGCGTCTTCCAGGGGGCCGTCTTCCCGCCGGGCAGATTGCGTCCCAGCAACGTTAGCGTCGCCTTGTCGCCCGGCACGACCGCCATCGGAAAAACCCGCTCGATGTGCGGATGATCCGAGATGACGAGCCGATATGGCAATCCGCCGCGGAACGTCATGTCGTGCACGCGCACGATGTAGTCGCCGTCCGCTGGCGCCGCGAAATCCAGAAACGTGTCGGTACGATGATAGTACGGCTTCGATTGCATCAGCTCCTTGCCCGAGGAGTCCGCGATGGACAGCATCGGCGTCATCTGCGAATCGAGCCGATACGCGAAGCAATCGATGGTGATGCGCTGCCCCTTCTTGGCGGGGAAGCGATAGAAGTCATCGCCGTTATTGTCGCTATTGGCATTGATCGCGCAATTGACCGGCACCACCTGCGCCTTGGCGGCCTCATCGTTCGGCTCCTTCTCGGCGACCTCGACGAGGCCTCGCTGCACCGCGAACAGCCGGGCGCCGCTGATGCCGAAACGTCCGACCGCACGCACCTCATACGTTCCCGGCGGCACATCGGCGGCGATCGCGACCTTGAACTGGCGATCCTTCAGATGCGTCGCCTTGAGGCCCGGATGGTCGAAGCGCAACGACTTCGCATCCTCCAGATCGCGGCCGGCGATTTCGAGCGTCACCTCCGAACCCGCCGCGCCGCCAATTGGCGCGATGCGGTCGAGCCGAATCAACGGCAGCTCGGCAAAGACGTGCCCTGCCGAGGTACCCATCGCGGCAACACCCAAAACAAGGGCCAGGAGTCTTGATCGCATGCTCACCTCAGGAATCGCGCATCTTCGCGTACTTCTTCAATGGTTTCTTGTAGTCGTCCATGCGCAGGTTGATTTCCAGGTTGTCGCCGCACAGCAGTTCCAGCTCGTGCAGGGCGATGACGACGTCCTTTTTCTTCGGCAGGAGGAAAATGAATTTATCCTTTCCGTCGCGCAGGAAGAGTGCGGGCGTAGGACTCATGAAAAAAAGGCGTTTCCATTTGCCTGCGTAGTCGAGCCGAACTTCGTCGAGCTCCTCGGAGTCGAATTCGTAGCCTCGATCGTTGGCGCGAATGTAGGTGCGGACGCCGTCTTCGCCGCGCTTGGCGAGAGTTTGCCCCTCTTCCTCGACTTCACGCTCGAAGCGCCCCATCTTTTCCTCATACGCTGCCTGGGCCCCGGCGGCGCCGGCGATGCCGACGGTAGAGCCGATTGGTTGCGGGATCTGGCTGCGTCCCATGCGCACGCAGAGGATGTCGATGCGCGTGACATAAATGCGATACAGGAAGCCCTCATTCGTTGCTTCGAAGAATCGCAGAATCGTGTCACGCATGGCGGCCGCTCCGGAGTCAGAACGGATTGATTAGCGCAATGTCGTCAAAGGTGGTCGGCGCCCCCATGTCTTCGGTGTACAGCGTCGTCACGCCCGCGTCCTTACAGGCGCCGAGAATCATGCTATCCCAGTGCGACAGGCTATGGCGTCTGGCGAGGTCGAGTGCATGATCAAGGACGGCGATCGTTGGGAAGACGACGGGGAACATTGATTTCCAGGAACTCACATGTTGGTTGAATTCCGCCTCCACGACGATGCCTGCATCTCTCCAACGGCGAAGTTGATTGACGGCTTCCGCCAGAGCCTGCCAAGGCAGGACCGTTGAGCCGCTGCCGGCAGTCAGGTTTTGCAATAGCGCCGCCGCTTTGGCCTGTTTCGTGGGTTCGCGGATATCGATGGAATACAGGAGAATATTCGTATCAACGGCGTTCATGGAGCTGATCGCGCGTGAGGTGTTCTCCCATTGGCTTCGCCAACCGGAGCGAGCTTTCCAGAGCCGCTAGACGTTGCTCTTTTGTTGCATCCCATGCCTTTTGAATCTCGGCATGCAGTAGCTCAACAGTCAGACGCACCTGCGCATGCTCTGGCAAGCTCAAAGGCGTGGTCGGCTTCAGCACGCCATCCTCGAAGGTGGCGGTTACGATGACTGGCTGCATCAGAATAGCTCCTGGATGGGCCGGCCCTCGTTGAGGATCGCGATCGGCCGCTGGGCGGCGTCATGGAACTCGTGGCGATAGTTGATGCCGAGCACCTGGTACATCGTCGCCAGCACGTCCTGCGGACTCGCGGGACGGGAGGTCGGATACTCGGCCCGCGCATCCGTGGAACCAACGACCTGGCCGCCGCGCAAACCGCCGCCGGCGAAGAGAACCGACGCGGCGCCCGGCCAGTGGTCGCGGCCCGCCGTCGTATTCACGCGCGGCGTGCGGCCGAACTCGCCATACGCCATCACCAGCACGTTGCGATCGATGCCGCGGCCGTAGATGTCCTCGACGAGAGCCGCCAATGCTCGGTCATAGCGAGGCAGCAGGCGGTTCTTGAGCTCGTTGAAGTTGTTGTTGTGCGTGTCCCAGCCACCGACGTTGACGGTGACGAACGTGACGCCGGCCTCGATCAGCCGGCGCGCGAGCAAGGCGCTCTGGCCCCACGTGTCCCGGCCATAACGATCGCGGACGCGCGGATCCTCGCGGCGAATGTCGAACGCATCCCGGCACTGCGGGCTTGTCACGATCTCGAATGCGTCGCGATAGAAGCGGTCGTAGCCTTCCATCGTCCCTTCGCGATCGACGTCGCGCCGCAGCGTGTCGACGCCTTGCAGCAGCTCGCGACGATTGCGGAAGCGCGTCAGGTCGATGTTCGGCGCGAGCCGAAGGTCGCGCACGTTGAAGTCGGGATTGTTCGGATCGCTGCCGGGCGTGAATGCGTTGTACGCGGCGCCCAGGTACGCGGCGGCGGAGTGGCCCGGCACGCTTGGCACGCAGACATACGCGGGCATACGCGGCTGATTGCTGCCGCGCATCCGGGCGACGACCGAGCCGGCACACGGGTTCAAGTTGTCGTTGATTTCGATCGTCGGCACATAGCCGGTCAGCATCCAGTGCGAGCCCATGCCATGGCCGGGATTGGTATGCGTCACCGAGCGGACGATGCTCATCTTGTCCATGACGCGCGTGTGCATCGGCAGATGCTCGCTGATGCGGATGCCTTCGACGTTGGTGTCGACCTCGCGGAACTCGCCACGAAATTCGACGGGCGCGTTCGGCTTCAGGTCATACATGTCGATATGGCTCGGCCCGCCTCCCATCCAGAAGAGGATCACAGCGGTGTCCCGGGTCGGCGCGCCCTGCTCATTTGCCTGTGCCTTGAGGCGCAGATAGTCCGCAAGCGTCAGCCCGCCGAGCGCGAGAAAGCCGGCTTTGATGAAGCTGCGCCGCGTCAGGCCGTCACAGGTGCGATAGCTCGGTCCAGTGATATTCAGCATGG
>DASRSQ010000428.1:0-2425 GCA_035656475.1 Gemmataceae bacterium
CAAGGCGCGCGACGACGTCAAGAACGGCCGCACGCTGTCGGTGCCCGAGCATTTGCGCGATTCGCATTACCCGGGCGCGAAGCAATTCGGCCACGGTGAGGGCTATCAGTATAGCCACAACCACGAAGGCGGCTGGGTAGACCAGGCGTATTTACCCGAGGATCGCCGATACTATCTGCCGGTCGATCGCGGCTATGAAGCCGAGATCAAGAAGCGCCTTGACGCGTTGCGGGCGAAAAAGGAACACTGATGCTTGCTGCTCCCAACGTGCAATCGGCATGCGCATTCACTTGCCCACCTATTTTACCACGCGCCCCATCAGCATCGACAGCGACTCCGGCGCGACGCTCTTCTTGAGGCGGATTCACAAGCAACTCATCCAGCGCACTCGCTTCGCGCCGCTGAAAGATAGCCTGCGAGAGTATCTCTACCGAATCAGCACCTGCGTGATGTGTGTTCATCAGTATTTTTTCCGGAAGATCACGGCGCATTTTCGCGAGCGGCGCTGCGCTGCGTCGGTGTAGGCAAGTGTCGCGATCAACGGCGACCAGACAATGTGCCCGAGCTACATGGTCACGCGCGAGGAAATGCACAGCACGCGCGGCCGCGCTCGGCTACTCTGGGAAATGCTCAACGGAGACGTCCTGGTGAGCCCGCCTGGCCTCCTGGGCGCCAGGGCTGGCGAATGTCTTCGGTCAGACGCCGCTCCTGCGGGAATTCGTCAAGAAAATATGCATCAAGTTGCACAAATTGCTTCACGCCGCGACAGCACCGCTGCGATGCGTTCCTGCTCGGCGAGCGGTCTGCTGTTGCCTGGATCGACGGCAACGCACGCCCCGTTGACGATGCGCGTGACAATCTTGCCGCAGCCGGCGGCGTTGCCGCGTAGATGCGGTGCGTCCAGCAGACCGATCTCGACTGCCGTCGCCAGCACGCCCGCATCGGTGAACGGGTCCGCGCTGTCCGAGTTCAAACTCGCGATCGCATCGAGCAGCTGTTTCGCTTCGGCGAGGAGTTGGTCTTTGCGAGCCTGCACGCGCGGATCGGCGGTCATGTCGGGCAGGCCGAGCAGGCATTGCGAGATCGCGCCGTCGGTGATTCGGCAGGCTTCGATCAACTCCGCCGC
The DNA here is from genome assembly GCA_035656475.1 of Gemmataceae bacterium. Lineage (GTDB taxonomy): Bacteria > Planctomycetota > Planctomycetia > Gemmatales > Gemmataceae > SIAQ01. The sequence goes on from DASRSQ010000428.1 coordinate 1,127, forward strand.
CGTCGTCGCATGGTGTGCCTCGGTGTGGCCGACGATGTGGACGATGTGCGGCTTGAGCTGCATTTGCAGGCACACGGTGGCGGCGAGATGACCGCGTGCCACGGCGGGGTCCGGCGGGTACGACGTCAAGCCACCGCGCGTCTCGCGCCAGACACGGAATCGGCCGTCGTTCAATCCTTCCACCAGATCGAGCTTGGCGAGCATCTTGCCAAGGTCCATGATCGGCGACGTGTTTGGCGGATTGTTGAACATGAGTTGTTGGACGTAGTTCTGTACGCCGCAGGCGCGCGCGTTGTACGCCGCCAGGAATGCAGCGACGACGGCGACGACATCGGGCGCATCTCGCAAGCTCCAGTGATGCGATTCGTTCATCTCTACCGCGATGCCGTGCTCAGCGTGCCAGCGCATCAGCATCTGCGTCTCGGGAATCGATTCACGCAAGGGCCGCGCGCTGCGACCATCCAGGCGCGTGTACCAGAAGAGCGGAATGGCACACCAGGCGTTATTGATGGTCTTTGCCAGCATCGGTGCCCAGCGCATGGTGTCGCGCGTGCCGCTGTAGCAGCGCATGATCGGATAGTTGCCGAGCCGGGTGTGCGCGTAGATCGCGGCCAGGTCGGCCTCGGTGCGGACAGGAACGCCACCGGCGCCGTGGGCCTTCGGATCCATCTCGGCAGGGCGGAAGAAATGCTCCTGAGCGTTCTGGTCAGTGCCAAGCGACAGCACATCGAGACACTCGGCGCGAGCGATCTCCACCGCGCCGGCGATCGTCTCCTCGACAGTCGGGCGACCGAAATGATGGCGCAGCAGCGGATAGGGAGATTTCCAGCCGATGCGTCCGGCAAGCGTTTGTGGCGGGGGAGCAGCCTGGCCGTCGTCGTTCTGTTCGCCACGCAGGAATGCAACGACCGCCGGCTTCGACGTACCGCTGGAAAACGCCATTTGAAACAGGCCGCTCTCCTTTGCGATTGCCACGCATGGCTCTGTGCCGCCAAATAACCAGCGGCGCTGTGCCTGGCCCCGCATCTCTGCCTTCGCCTTCAAGTCATCGAGCAAGCTCTTGCAGTTCTCTGGCGTCAAACGATAGCCGACGGCGATGATTTCGGGATCAAGCTGGGCAACCTTGTCCAGCAACGCATCGATTGCGATGGCCGGGCCCATGCAGACGGTTTCATAGCCGAGCTGATCCGCCAGGTTGAGAAAATTGACGACACCCGCGACGTGCACACAGTCGCCGATGGCCGCGCCGACGATGAGGTTCTTCTTCATACCGCCATCCTTTCCCTGCTTCCTGATCTC
>DASRSQ010000429.1:0-4016 GCA_035656475.1 Gemmataceae bacterium
GTCCACTGTCTGCACGGAACGAGGAGAAGAATGAACATTCGCCATTTTCAAAAGGGCGACGAGTTCGAGCAGTTGAAGATCTACAACACGGCGGCAGCCAGTCAGCACCGCTTCAAGCCAGCAAGTTTTGTCGATCTGCAACGGCGCATCCAGGCGCGCGACTTCGACGTGGCCACCCGATGGTACGCGGTCGAGAACGACGCCGTCGTGGGCTATTGCACCTGGCAAGCCAACGGCCGCGTCAGCTATCCATGGTGCCTGCCCGGCCATGAGTCCGCCGCCGAGCCGCTGTTTAAGCAGACGATTCATTCGATGCAACAGCGCGGCGTGCAGAAAGCCTTCACTGCTTACCGCAAAGATTGGCCAACCATCACCGATTTTTTCGTGACGCAGGGCTTCGCCCAGATTCGGGAAATGGTCAACTACGTGCTGCGTTTCGAGAACCTGCCGACGGCGTCCTCGCGTGTTGGAAACATGATCACGCCCGCGACGCCGGAAGATGTGCCCGCGATTTATGCTCTCGATCCGAGCGTTTTTCGCGTCGGCAGTGCCGAGGCGCTCAAGAAGGAGCTATGGGAGAATCCCTATTTTGCGCCGACCTCCGTGTATGTGATGCGCGGCCGCGGCGATACCACGCCGGTGGCGGCGGGGATCTTCATCACCAACTCCGACTACGCGGATGCCCGCGCCGTGGATCCAGCGATGCCGTGCTTTCGTCTGGGGGCGTTCGGTACCGAAGGGCTGACGACCAAGCGAATCAAGGGGCTATTCAGCTTCGTGGCTCGTCCGGACCGCGCGGTGCACATCGGCATGGATATGCTCGGCCATGCCGCCAACCTGTTGACGGATGACGACGAGATCCTCTGCTACGCCGCCCAGGTTGCGACCGATGCCCCTGCCCTGCACGCGTTCTACGAGAAGGTGTTCGAGCGTCAGGGCAGCTTTCCGGTGCTGGAGAAGACGCTGTAAAGGAACGAGCCGCGACTGTCAGAGGATTGCTCCCTCACGGCCGCGGCTCGTTTGTTTTCTTGTCAAAATCAGAATGGCAGCAGAATCGAACCGCGCGATTCGGTGCGGATGCGTTTGCCATCGTCGGTGCTGATCGTGACGTTCGGGAAGAGCTGCATCGTCGCTTCCTGGGCGTGCGGGATCACGTCGATGTCGAACGGACGGTACTGGAAGCCGACGCCAGGGAGCTGGCCTGCCAGGCTGCCGAGTTGATTCAGAATGTCGAACACGGCTGGCGATGCGGCAAGAACGGTTTTGATCGTCTGCCGCGGATCGCTGACGCGGATGCTGTTGAATTCCTTGGGGAACTGGCCAAGCGACTTGGTCAAGGCGGCGTCGGCCTTCCACGCAGGGAGCACGCCTTCTTGCCGCATGATGAATCCCTTCACGGGCTGCGGATATTGAGCGTAGATGAGCCAATCCTTGTAGATGCCGATGGTGGCCAGATTGCGGTTGAGCTGCTGGCCGCTAATGCTGATTTGCATGATCTCGCCGCCGCGATAGGCTTTCTTTTTGAGGTCAACGGCGCCGGCCGGATTGGCGGGGATGCCCTTGATGAGCTTGTCGAGGGTGCTGGCGAACTTCTTGCCATCCTTGACCTGAACCGCGACGACGGCGCCGCTGCCGAGGATGCCTTCGGAAGGCGAATTGTAGGAGACGACAACGTCGCCGAGTTGACCGAACAGATCACGATCGATGTCGACGCCGACGGCGCCTTCGAATGCCTTGATCGCGTCCTTGACCTCATCGGCCTTGTCCGCATCGATGACTTTTACGATGCCGTGAATCGAATTCACGAGCACGCCATAGGTCTTGCTCACGCTGAGGGTGCTGGCCGAGAAGCCGGTGATGTCATCGGGCAGGGCCGGCAGGTCCTTGAGTGAGATCTTCTTCTGGCTGCTGAGGCTGAGCAATCCGGTGCGCGGGCTGGGCATGTCAATTTCGGTGACCGAACGCTCCCCCGCTCCCTCGAAGCCCGACATGAAGGTGACGCTCTTGAGCCCCTTGAGGCCGAGCTCATCGACGATCTTCGGCGCGACCGGATGCAATTCACCAAGGACGTTCAGGGTGCTGGCGATGTCGAAGTACCCTCGCGAGGCGGTGGGGAACTCCTTGAAGGCTAGGACCTTTTTGTAAAGCGGATGGCCGGCAATGCCGGTCTTCTTGGCGTCGATCGCCTTGGCGTAGGCGGCCGGTTCATTGGTGCCGAGATAGAGCACGGCGTCGTCGCCCTGCGCCCACCAGCCGACCTTGAGGAACTCGACGTTGATCGTGTTGACGAAGCGCTTGCCGACCTTCGCCGTCTTCACGTCCGCCTTCGTTTCCTCCGCGATCTTCTGGATCAAGGGCATCACGCTTCCCGATTCGCCGGCGGCCTTCGGGAATACCATCACCACCTGGACCGTCGGCGGCTGCACCTTGTCCACCTCGAGAGCGAACACCACGCCGTTGTTGTGCATGGTGCCGATAAGTTTGGTGAAGTCCTTCAACATCGGCGCGATTTTCGGCTCATTCTGAGCCGCGGTCTTCAGGTTCTCGTTGGCATAGGCCCATAACTCGTCGAGGAACTTGCCGGTGTCTCCCTTCATCATCTGGCCGAGGGCGGTCTTGTCGAACGCGGCCCGATGCGTCTGCATCCCATCCCAGCGGAAGTAGAGTTGGCTCTTGGCAGGCAGATATGCTTCCTGCACTCCCTGCCCCCAGGCGGCGCCCGGCAGCAGGACGAACAACAACCCCAGCACCACTCGCTTCACCATGGTTGTCCCCCTATCGATGTGAGATGCATTCGGAGCAACAGTTTCAGCGTCGTCAAGTGAGTATGACGAACGCCGATACGATTGGCAAGAGGCCGCTGTGCAATTTAGGGAGTGTCAAGCCGCGTAAATGAGGGGAAAGACGTAGCGCGAACGGTGCGCGATTTGCGGTTGACTCACTTCATACAATAGAAGTGTGGCGACACCGCGCTCCGCTGCGCTCACTTCGGAAGGAGAAACATCATGCGACGCTACATGGCTCTTTTGGGACTCGCTCTTGCCGCATGCGTGATCGTGCCGGCAACGGCCTCGGCGCAAGTGGTCATCGTCGGCCGGCCGGCCTACTACCCGCCGGTGGTGACGTATTCGGCCCCGCCGGTCGTGACGTATTCGGCGCCGGTGGTTGTGCCGCAAAGCACAACGACCTATTCGTACTACTCCTCGCCGCCGGTCGTGACGTATTCGTCGCCGGTGGTCGTACCGCAGTCAGTGGTGACCTATTCTTCCCCCGCCCCGGTCGTCACGTATTCCGCGCCGATTGTGTATTCCTCGCCGGGCGTCGTGACCACGCGCAGCTACTACGGCCTCGGCATCTTCCGGCCACGCGGCTGGTACACCGAGACCTACGTTCGTCCGTAATGCGTTTCGATTCGATTTGGATCAATATCCGGGCCTGGGGCGGCATCGCTCCAGGCCCGGCGCGTTGGTAGGTCAGCCTTTCCAGGCTGACTTCGCGTCTCGTCAGGCTGGAAAGCCTGACCTACTCAGAACGGCAACTCCTCGTCCCCTTCCTCTTCCGGCTTTTCGATCGGCGTCCGATCCTCCGGCAGCGGCTCGTTGTCTTCAGGAAGATTCACTTCGTTTTCGTCGTCCGTGAAAAACATGGCGCCGCCCTCATCTTGATAGGTGGGATCGACGGGAAAAATGTCGAAGCCAAAGCCGGCGCCGTCGCAGCCGGGTGTGGGACAGCACCAGAAGCCGCGCGTCTTGCCGTCGCTGCAGACGGTCTCACGCCATTCGATGAGGTAGCTGTCGTACTCCTCGTCGCAATGAATGCAGTGCACCAGCGTCGGAATTTCCGGCGGCCGAAAGATGTCCGCATTCGGATCGAGCATGTGAGCGACCCTCCGAAGCGATCCTTCGCGGATTAATGATAGGCGTTGCGAATGGCGTCCTTCATCTCGCGGACCGCGCGCTCCATGCCGACCAGCATTGCCCGCGAGATGATGCTGTGGCCGATGTTGAGTTCCTCGA
>DASRSQ010000430.1:0-2802 GCA_035656475.1 Gemmataceae bacterium
CAGCAGTTTCATCGCGACTCCCTTTCATATCGACCGGCAATCAGTTCGTGCAGCAGGATGGGCTGTCTTGCTTGCGCTCATTCCACGGCATTCGTGCTAGCGTCATGCCCAGCGGGCAACAGTCGGTGACACCCGCGTAGATCAACCCGGCCCCCATCAAGGCCGCCAGCCCGATGAATGCCGGATGAACGAGCCAGCCGAGCGCCGCTCCCAGGACCACGAGCGAGCCGATGGTGATGCGAACTTGCCGATCTAACGACATGACCTTCTCGCCACGCACCACGGGCACACCTGCCTGGGCGCAGGCCAGCGTGCCGCCCTCGACGCTGACCACGTTCGAGAAACCGGCTCTCAGAAAACTCTCGCAAGCCTGCTGACTTCGCGCGCCGGAGCGACAGATCAGGTAACGCGGTTCGTGGGCCGAGCCGTTGCGGCTCTGCATCAGGGCCGCCGGGTCGAGTTTGTCGAGAGGCACATTGCGGGCGATTTCGACGTGAACCTCCTGAAATTCGGCCGGCGTTCGCACGTCGACGAGGTCGACTTCTTTGCCGGCTTTGCAAAGCTCGGCAAACTCCGCCGGCTTGATGACGGCTGCGGTCATTCCGATTTCCTTTCGCTGTTTGAACCCTTCGCGAACATCTCGATTTCGTGGGGCTGAATCTTTTGTCCCGCGCTTTTCGGAGCCGAACTCGGCCCGCAACTTCCGCTCATTCACGTCTTCACGCCGAAGCGGGGCAGCACCCAGGCCTGAAGAACGATCCACAGGGCGAGGATGCCCAAGGGAACGAGGATGTCCATCGTTTTGCCTTCACTTTTTGTCGTGGTCATTGAAGAATTGTCTCGGTTCTGCGACATCTCGGATTCGAACGGCTCAACCATTCTTGCCGTCGAACCGTGCCTCGATGCAAGCCATGATGCTCGCCAAGTGGGCCTCGGCGACCTGGTAGTACGCCTTGCGGCCTTCTTTGTGGCTGGTCAAAAAGCCGCACCGCTGCATCAGCCGCAGGTGCTCGGACGCCATGTGGCTGGCGATTCCGCACGCTTCAGCAAGTTCGCCGACCGTGTAGCGGCCTCGCAGCAACATCTGCACCATGCGAAGCCGGTGGGGATGCGCCAATGCTTTGAGGCACTCGGCAGCTTCCGCCAGGGCTTCGAGGGAAGTCAGTCTCGGCGGCTTGGCGGATTCGGTCTTGACGGGCATTGCTTCTGGCTCCTAATACCAATATATCGTTAGGTAACGACATATCAAGTGAATGTTTTTTTGCGCCGACCAACGTCGGGCCGAGCCGTCCTAAGGCCGCCTTTCGCAAAACGAAAGACGACTTCGGCATTGGGGCGAGGACAAGGACCTCAGTTGAGATGTCGAGCACCCGGGCACTAAAATGCACGCGGTGCCTTCCTTGAGATCCACAAGAGGTGAAGCGATGCAACGTACCGTCCTGTCTGGAACGTTCCTCGGGCTCCTGCTGTTTGCCCTGAACGGGCTCACCTTCGCTTCCGAGGCCGACGAGCTTCGCGAGCGTGCCAGGGCACTACGGAAAGAAGCTTCGACCATCGCCGAACGCGGAAGGGACGAAGCCGAGCGGTTGGAAAAGGAATCGGTCGAACTGCTGGAAGCGGCCGAACGAATGGAACTCAAGGGCAAGAAACACGGAGAGAAGGAAGAGCATCCGGGCGTCGAAGGGGAAGCACGGCGGCTCAAGGAACGCCTGCACGATCTGCTGGCGAAAGAGCGGCAGATGCAGGACGCCGCCGCCCCCGAGCAAGAGTTGGCGGAAGTGCGTGAGCAGATCGCCAAGATCGAGCGAGAGCTTCACCACCTGCACGCCGACAAGAGCGAGCAGCATACCGAATTTCGCGCCCAGGCCGAGAAGCTCGCGAACGCCACCCGGCGTATTCACCACATGCGGGTCGCCGCGGAGAACCTCAAGATCGCGGAGATGCACGATTTGGCGCATGAAGTGATGAAGAGGGCCGAGGCCATGGAACGAGAGGTTCACGAAGCCAAACACCGACTTGCAACGGAAATGCACGAGGCTCACCTCCACCGAAGCGAACAAGTGCCCGAGTTTGCGCGCGACCTTCGAGAAGAAATCGAACGGCTGCGAGCCGAGGTGCGGGAACTGAGCGAGCGGGTTGAGCGACGCTAACGAATCGGTCGTGGATTCACAACGCGGCCGCACCGCTGCAACTGCCGAGCTTGTCCGTTCGGGGTGCCAGGCCTAAGATCTAGTAGGAGAAGTTTCGGCCATGCGCGAGGTGGACGATGACGCCGATCTTCCAGAAAATTCTAGTTCCCGTCGATTTCTCCGACGCCTCTCCGGCGGTGCTTTCGGAGGCGGTTACGCTGGCCAAAGTGGCTGGTGCCACGCTGACGGTCGTACACGTCATTCCGCCGGTCAGCGGCGGCGCTGATATGGCCATCGGGCCTGACGCCATGATGGTCGACTGGCGGACGCCGGTAAATGTGACTGAATTGGAAGAACGGCTACGGACGGGAACCGAGCGTCAGCTCCGCATGGCGGTGGCCGATTACCTCGGCCAAGGCGTCGATATCCATGTCCGGACGCTTTGGGGATCGCCGTTCGTCGAGGTGATCCACGCGGTGCAGGAAGAAGGGTACGACCTGGTGGTCGTGGGAACGCACGGCCGGTCGGCCATCGCCCGGATGTTTGTCGGAAGCACGTCGACGAAGCTCGTGCGCAAGTGTCCCTGCCCAGTGTGGGTGGTGAAGCCGGGCGCGAAAACGCCGCTCGACGCCATCCTCGCCCCGATCGATTTTTCCGAGGTCAGCCACGAATC
>DASRSQ010000431.1:0-4835 GCA_035656475.1 Gemmataceae bacterium
GCTCGACCCACCCTACCAGACATCACACACGTCACAACGTCTCGGTAGACGCTGCCGGCTGAATGCACGGTTCTGCCGCTTCCGGATCGGGACGAGGTTCGAGCGGTTCCTCGATCTTGCGAAATTGCAGATAGGAGTCGAACGAGAAGATGACGAGCGCGGTCCACACGAGGCCATAATTCAGCCAGCCAGTGACAGTTTCGCGAAACAGCAGGACCGCGATCACGAACTGCAGACTCGGCGAGATGTACTGCATGAAGCCGAGCATCGAGAACGGCAACTTCCGCGCGGCCTGGCCAAAGCACAAGAGCGGGATCGCCGTCACGATGCCGCTCAGCGAAAGCTTGAACAGCATCCCGTCTTCCGCTTCCGCCACGCGCTGCGGAATGTCCAACGCCAGGTAGCCGAGCGCGAGCGGCAACAGCACATACGTCTCCACTGCCAATCCCAGCAAGCCATCGACCGGCACGCGTTTGCGGATCATGCCATACACGCTGAACGACAACGCCAGCGACAGGGCCAGCCACGGCAACACGCCTCCCTGCCAGGTCAAGAGTCCCACGCCGACGCTGGCGAAAACGATCGCCAGTTTCTGCAATGGCCGCAGGCGCTCGCGAAAGATCAGCAAGGCCAGGGCGATGCTCACGAGCGGCAGGATGAAATAACCGAGGCTGGCCTGCACGATGTCGCGGATATAGACGGCGGTGATGTACATCAGCCAGTTGTAGCCGACGAGCGCCGCGGACACGCAGAGCGGCACCAGTAGTGAAGGCGTGCGGAAGCAGCGCAGCACGTCCGGCCAGCGTCGGGCATAGGTCAGGAGGATGCCGATGAAGAGAGCGGACCAGGCGATGCGATGCGCGAGAATGTTGAGCGGCGGCACTTCGCCCAGCCAGTGGAAGTAGATCGGCACCAACCCCCACCAGACATACGCGGCCAGGCCGTACAGAAATCCCTCACGCGTCGCTCGATTCACCTCGCTGCCCCTGTCTGTCCGACGAAGATTGTGCAGTTGATATAGGCGGGACAATCGACCACGGCGACGCTATCAAAGACCTTATCCCCGTAAACAGGAGCCCGTGAACGATGACCCCGGATCAGACGCAGGAAGAAAAGAAGAGAATCCGCGAGCAAGCGCACGCCAATCGCAATGCCCAGGCGGACAAGGACGCGCTCAGCCAGGAGATCTGTGCCAAGTTCGTCGCCATGCCGGAGTACGTGCAAGCGAAGACGGTGATGTACTACATTGATGTGCGCAGCGAGGTGCGGACGCGTCACGCGTTGCCTTCGGCGCTCACCGAGGGAAAGAAGATCGTCGTGCCGTGGTGCAACGAGCAGGGGGAGCTGGAGCTGTTTCACCTGGAGAGCATGGATGAGCTTGCCGTCGGAATGTACAAGATTCTCGAGCCGAAGCCGGAATTGCGAGGATTGCCCGCGAAGCAGGTGAAGGCCGAAGATCTCGACCTGGTGATGGTGCCGGGCGTGGCCTTTGATCGCACCGGAGCCCGCATGGGGCATGGCAAGGGCTATTACGACAAGCTGCTGCAGCACGCGCGTCCCGATGCGCCGCTGGTCGCGCTGGCATTCGAATGCCAGCTATTTCCCGTGATTCCGACAGCGCCGCATGATATTTTCATGGATAGCATCGTCACCGAGCGTGCAATCTATCAGGGAAAGGGGCGAAGCCCGAAATAGCGCCCGATGAGCAATCGTCCGGAATAGGCGCCGCGTATGCCATTTACCATCCAGTGCTCGAATTGTCAGAAAGCGTTGAGTGTCCCCGACGAGGCCGCCGGCAAAAAAGTGCGCTGCCCGGCCTGTCGCGAGATCGTGACGGTGCCGGCGGCATCGAAGGAACCGCCACCTGAAGAAGCCGTCACAGCCGTGCCCTCCCCGCCGGCGCCGCCGCCGAAACCTGCGCCCTGGGATAAGGCGACACACGCGCAAGACGACGACGCAGACAAGTTCGAGGATGAGACGCAGGCGAGTAAGAGAAAGAAAAAGGCACAGGAGCAACCATTCGACTTTGGCGGCGACCAGGCAAACAATGAGGAAGACGAGGGTGACCGCAAGCGACGACGACGGCGGCGCCGAAGCCGTGACGACGGCGACGACGACGATGACTTTGACGACGTGCGCCAGCCGGCAAAAGCACACCGCGGCGGACTCGTCCTCGCTCTCGGCCTCGTCACCATCCTCGTCAGTTGTCTCTGCCCGCTCATCGCCTGGATTGTCGGCGGCAACACGTGCAACATGGCCAACGCCGACCTGACCCAAATGTCCATCGGCCGCATGGATCCGTCCGGGAAATATCTGACCACTGCCGGAAAGGTATGCGCGATCATCGGTATTATCTTTGGCATCGTGAACATCATTGCAGGCCTCGTCATCAAGGCGCATCTGAATCAAAATCACTAAGGTTCTTCGGTCCGTGGAGTGATCGCGTTACATGCCTTTCAACATCAAGTGCACGCACTGTGACAAGGCACTGAGGATCCCGGATCACGCGGCCGGCAAGCGGATTCGTTGTCCGAATTGCAAAGAGATCGTCGCGGTCCCCGAGCAGCCTGCGGAAGACGCTACCACGGGCGTGACAGCTGCCGGTCCTGGGGCGGTGACGCCGTCCGTGACACCCTCCGCGACCCCGACTGAGCCGAAGAAGAAAGCCGCCTGGGACGATGAAGAGGAAACGCCGCCTGCATCCACGGCTGAATCGAAGCCGAAAGCCGCCTGGGACGATGATGGGGAGCGTGAGGAGGCAGAGAAGCCAGGCAAAAGCAAGTCGAAAAAATCGCGGGGCAAATACGATGACCGCGACGATGAAGATGATGACGACGACCTGCCGCGCCGGCGCCGCCGTTACGACGCGCCGCCGCAGGACAACATGTCCAACGCGGCCATGATTCTGGGCATCGCCGCGATTACCCTTGCGGGGTTCGGGCTCCTGTGCTGTCCCGTCGGCATGGAGCCGCTTGCTGCCATCATTGCCCTGCATGCGATCATCATCGGCTTCCTTGCGCCACGCACCGGCCAGGCCAAGGCAGGAATCATTTGCGGTTTCATCGCCCTCGCGATCGTGGTGGTTGTAGTGCTCCTCTTCGTTTTGGTGCTGGGTTTCCAAATCAACCAGATGAACCAGATGAATCGGCGCGGATTTTAGTCGGGAGGCATTCGTGGCGGAGATCGATGACACATACGCCGAGGCGTTTCGCAGCATCTATGCGGAGGTGCTGATTACCGCGCGCGATCGCACTTGGCTCGATCACGCCGTCCATGCTGCCACCGGGAATGCGTCGAGCAGCATTCTCTGCGATTGCGAGGCGGGACTCGATCGCCACGTCGGCCCGGATGCGACGCCCGATCGCCGGCCTGGCGCCATCGTGCAGTTCCACGTCCCGCGCTTTCACAAGGATCGCGCTCAGCGCCTCGAACGCTCGCTGCTCGTGCGCCTGAGTCAGAATGTGCTCACGTGTCCGACCACGGCATGCTTCAACCTGCTCGACGTCCCACCCGAGCAGGTGTTCAAGCTCGGTCGCAAGATCGCGTTCTTCGGCGACGGCTTCCAGTTCCGCGACGAGCGATTTGGGCGAAAGGTGTGGGTGATTCCGATCCTGAGCGGCGAGTTCGTGCTCGATCGGCGATTCGGCTATCGCGACGGGCTGATGGGCGGCAACCTCTGGTTTTTAGGCACGAGCTCCGACGCCGCCCTGCTCGCCGCCGAGAAAGCGGTGCAAGCGGCACAGCAGGTGCCCGGCGTGATCCTGCCGTTCCCCGGCGGCGTCGCATCGAGCGGCTCGAAAGCGGGCAGCCGCTACAAATTCTCCATCGCCAGCACCTACGAGGCGTTCTGCCCGACACTGCGCGACAGGCTCGGCGATCAATCGAAGGTGCCGGCCGGCGTCACGTCGATCCAGGAAATCATCATCAACGGCCGCGACTTGCCGACGATCGCGCAAGCAACGCAAGCCGCAATCGCCGCATCACGCGACACGCCCGGCCTGGCCCGCATCTCCGCCGGCAACTACGGCGGCCGCCTGGGCAAGAGCTTCATCTACCTGCACCCCGGCAAGTAGCCGGCCTGAGGAGTACCTCACTGAGCTACCGTCGACAACTCTGCACGCAAGCGCCCGATCAATGCCTTGGTCCGGTCGCCGTTCAAATGCAGCGGATGCACGATCAGCGTTCCCTGCGCGAGCTTCAGGTGTCCCAATTGCACCGACGGATTGCCCGCTCGCAACGAACGGCAAACCTCGACCGCGCATCGGCCCGGCGCAAGCGTGATCTCCAGCAGCGGATAGCTCTGCCCGTCGCTGGGCAGCAATCGCGTCGTCACCGGACAACCTCGTAGCGACTCCGCGATTTCCTGGCAATAGCGTGCCATGTCACCAAGCTCGCGCTCGTAGGCGCCGCTGGCAAACAGCTCGAGCGCGATCAGCAAGGCTGCAATCTGCTCCTTCGATACCTTGAGCGCCCGGCCAATGCCATGGCGCGGGATGCCGGGGAGTTTCGATTTGTCGATGAGGTTCGCCGGCGGCTCCCAGAGCTCGAAATGGTCGTCCATGTCGAGCATCTGCAGAAGCGCGGAGCCGACGAGATCGCGTTTGCCGCACAGGATGCCGGTGGCCTGCGGACCGCGAATCGCCTTGCCGCCGGAGAAGACGACGAGGTCGGCGCCGGTCGCGATGATGTTGCGCAAATTCGCGCGCGGCGGCAACTCGCCGGCGGCATCGACGAGCACCGGCAGGCCCGCCGCGTGAGCGCGCCGCACCAACTCCGCCAGCGGCGGCGCAGCGTTCACGTCGTAGACATGCAGCACTCCCGCGGTATTCGGTCCG
>DASRSQ010000432.1:0-2603 GCA_035656475.1 Gemmataceae bacterium
TGTTGCGCAAGCACTCCCGGGCCAGAATGCGATCATCGATGAGGACCACCGAGCCCTTCTGCGCAACGGGGCGGTGGGCTTCGTCCTCGATGAGGTTGGACACAATCCGGGGTGGCTCGGCATCGTCGATGAATTCGGGACGGGCTCTTTCGAGCGCCATGCTCGTTCTGTTGGACGATGCGGTACAGATTGAGAGGGCCGTCATGTCGAACACCTGATTTAGAGTCGGACGATCTGTTGAACGGCATCAGATTAAGCACGCTTGTGTATGACTTCTGTGAAATTGACTACATTTGCCGCTCAAAGGCGCTTTGGGCCCAGAGAACCCCATGTATGCGCCGGCAAAACGCCCGAAGGCCTCTTGCTGGTTGCTTGAACTTTTTGGGAAGGTTAGGCTGACCTTTATTTTGGGGGCGCCTGCCGACAACGATGTCCGAGGGGCAATACACCCGACAGATCACAACGATCGCGTCTATAGATGCGGTCGGGTTTTCGCGCCTGATGGGAATCGACGATGAATTCGCCGTGGCGGCGTTCGAGGAACGGCGATCGATAATCGCTGACAGCTGCGACGCTGCAGGCGGACGCACTTTCGGCGCCGCCGGTGACAGCATCATGGCGGAATTCGGCACGCCGATCGATGCGCTTCGCGCCGCTTTCGACTTTCAACAGAGGATCGTCACCCTGAACGACCGCGTGCCGGGAGGGATGCGCATGCAGTTCCGGGTCGGGATCAATACCGGAAATGTCATCGTCCGCGGCGCCAGCCTCTATGGTGATGACGTGAATATCGCGGCCCGCATCCAGGAATTGGCGCCCTACGACGGACTGGCGGTTTCCGAGACCACCTGGAATCACGTGAGAGACAAGGTTGCGGCCCGTTTCACCGATCTCGGCGAGCGGACGCTCAAGAATATCGCCCTTCCGGTGCGCGTCTTCGTTGCGAGCAGGGAAAGCGGCGACAATGCTCGGGTCGGACCGCAAGGCACGGCTGATCCCTCTGCGCCGCCAGCCATTGCTGTCCTGCCATTCCAGAATGAAGCAGGCCCGCAGGAATTCGATTACGTGGCTGACGGTATCGCCGAAGATATCATCCAGGGATTATGCAGCACGCGCTGGCTCCCGGTCATCGCGAAGGAATCCAGCTTTCAGTTTCGTGACAAGGCGTTGGGTCCGCGAAGGGCCGGCAGCGCACTGGGCGCACGCTATCTGGTAGACGGCAAGATCTCTCGCGCCAGCACGCACTTCGACCTTACCATCTTGCTGACTGATGCCGTCAAGGAAAGGCTGATCTGGTCGCGTGGATTTCGCAGACCGATTTCGGAGCTTTCGCTGGTGAACGACGAAATCGGCGGCATGATCGTCAGCATGCTGGAGAAAGAGGTGGAGCGGGCCGAGCAGGCACGGACCTTCCAGGTGCCTTGGGAAAGTCTGGAGACCTGGCAATTCGTCAGACGGGGGCGTTGGCACATGCAGCGCCGCACGCGCGAGGATACCGCCCTTGCCTTCGATTGTCTCGAGGAGGCGCGCAAGAAGGAACCGAACTCCAGCGCCGTGCTCAATGAGCTGGCCTGGTGGTATTTCTGGCGAGGCTGGCTGCGCTCCGGTGCTGGTGAAGATCTGGACAAGGTGACGGATTTATCGCGCAAGGCACTGCTGATGGACAGCCAGAACGCCCGTCCCCATGCCCATCTAGGGATAGTGGCCATCATGCGCGGACGGCCCAAACTGGCGATCGAGCACCTGTCCGAGGCGTTGCAGATCAATCCCAGTTTCGCTTTCGCCCATTCGGCAATGGGCAGCGCGCATCTCCTGCTGGGGGAAGCGGCTACGGCCATCCCTATGTTCAAGACCGCGCGACGCCTGAGCCCTTTCGACATTTACGGGTTCCACAATCTGGGCGAGCTGGCCGCCGCCTGTTGCTTCAACCGCCAATGGGGAGAAGCCGTTGAAGCGGCCGAAGGATCGCTCAGCCTGTCTCCGCGATATTTCTATGCCCGCTTCCTTAAGATCGGAGCTCTGGCGCGCAGCAATCGCATGGAGGAGGCGCGAAGGGAGAAGGATCTATTCCACACATACCATCCCGACTTTTCGCTGAAGCGGGTCGAATGGATCCCGTTCGTGGAGAGATCGGCCATAGCCTTCCTCATCGATAACTTCAATCTCGCCGAATAGGACGAAGTGCTGCGTACGTCACCCGGCGTGAACTGCTTCACATAAGTCTGACCGATTCACCACTAAGGCCATGCTGTCCGGGGAATTCGCGATGGCGACAACCAAATACTATGATGGTGTACGCGAGGCGCAGCGCAATCAGAGGCCGGTGGCCGACATGCCGCCCTTCGATATCGAGCGGATTCGCGCGAAGGGTCTGCGTGCCAAGCTTGTAAGTTACCTTCTTGAAGATCCGCGCTGGGCGCTGGGGTTCCTTCGGCGTTTCTTCCCGATCCTGCGTCTCGGCAAGTTCGTCTTGGTCACGCGCAACGACGACGTGCGCGAAGTGCTGGAGCGGCAGGACGTGTTCCAGACGCCCTACGGCCTGGAAATGACCGAGATCGCTGGCGGTACCAATTTCATTCTCGGCATGCAGGATGGCCCGGACT
>DASRSQ010000433.1:0-5654 GCA_035656475.1 Gemmataceae bacterium
GGCACCCCTCTCCCTCTGGGAGAGGGGCTGGGGGTGAGGGCTGAACTTTCAGAATCCGGCGCTACAGCCCTCACTCCCGGCCCCTCCCCCAGAGGGAGAGGGAAGAAAATCCGAGTCACTCGCGCGTCGCCCAGATCCGCACTTCGCCTTCCTCTTCGACCTCGATGTGAATGACGTTCGGCCGACAGCAGACCGGACAATCCTCGACGTACTCCTGGCTCGCGCCGGCCGACACGTCGATCGGCACGACGATCTCTTCGCCGCACGCATCGCAGACGTAGCTGGCCTCATCGTTCATCGTTGTCAGCCTCCGACGCGCTTGACCTTGTAGCCCATGTCTTCGAGCACCGTGATCAGGCGCTCGCGCTGGTCACCCTGGATTTCGATCTTGCCATCCTTGACCGTGCCGCCGGTGCCGCACTTTTGTTTGAGCGTCGCCGCGAGTTCGAGCAGGCCGGCCTCATCGAGCGGAATCTCGGACACGATCGTCACCCCTTTGCCGCGTCGCCCTTTCGTCTCGCGTCTCACCTTCAACGTCGCCTGCTTCTTCGGCGCGGGCTCGGGTGCCGCTTGCGGCGGCGCTTGTTCGGGAGGCGCCTGCCCTCCGCCCAGGATGCGCGCGACCAGCCCCATCACCTCCCGCTCAATCTCCGGCAACACACCTGGTTCGTCCTCCACGTGCCAGTATTCGATCTTCTCCGACCACGCCGGAAACCGCTCCTGCATCAATGGCAAATGCTCGGCATGCTTGAGCGCGACCACCAGCTCGACCGCGGCCAGCTCCGCTTCCGCAAGCGACACGGGAAACCGCGTGGTCTGCTCATCGGGTCGGATCCCCATAGATTTCAGCGTCTCCAGCACCGACGCCGCGATCGGCCCGACGTTGTGAATTCCGCGTTCGAGTGCCAGGCCGCGCGAGGACGCTCGCCAGGGCAAGCCCATGCGTATCGCCACCGAGTTGAAGACGATTTCCGCAAAACGACTGCGATAGTAGTTGCCGGTGCAAAGGAAGAGTACGGTCTTGTGCTTGTTCGCCGCCATGGCCGCTCCGTCGGTGAAGGTTGCCCAATCCTATTTTAGCCGCCGATCTCTCAAGAAAAGCCGTCACCACATCTTGGCGAGAGGCAGGCGGGGATTGTATGATAATGGCCACGGAGCCAAAGAATCGTCAACGGATCCTCGTCGTTGGCGCCGGTTCCCGTGATCGAGGCGAGCCGAAGTGGCGGAATTGGCAGACGCGCCAGGTTGAGGGCCTGGTTCCCGTCAAGGGAGTGCAGGTTCAAGTCCTGTCTTCGGCACTTGCGATGAAAGGACTTACGGCGACTGCCGTAGGTCCTTTTTCATGGAAACGCGTCGCTTGTAATGCAACGTCATCAACTCAGGCGCTGGTCCAGATACAACTTCTCCAGCATCGAAACTTCGTCCGCTTCGAATGCGGTCTTGTCGGCACGCAATAGGGCAATCTTCGGATCGCGCAGGCTGAGACGCCCCGTCTTCGCCTCATGCACGATACCCTCGAACTTGACGGTGGCAACCAGATGCGGGCGGAATTCGAGGCCGGGTCGCACGCCGCTGGAACTGGGACGCTCGATGCGGCGGCCCGTGAGCAGGCCGAGTCGCATGACTTCCGATTGCAGGGCCTGGTCGCGCGCCTTGTCGACGCCGGCGACGTCGCCGACGATCTCGAAACCGCCCGTCGGCGTGCGGGCGCCGATGACGTAAGAACCGAACAGGCCGGCCGTCTCCTTCGATGTCACCGAAAAGACGCCGCCGAGCAGCACCAGGTCGAGCGTGATCTCCGGCTTGCGCTTCACCCACGACGGATCGCGCGCGGCCAGATGATAGATGCCTTTCAGGTCCTTCGCAATGATTCCTTCATAGCCCTGAGCGCGGAAATGCTGGAACAGCCGGCTGACTTCTTCCTTGCTCTGGGCGAGAAACCCTTCGGTGAGCACGATCGGAATCGGCAATGGATAGTTGCCGAGCGGCGTCACGAGAGCCGACAGCGCCTGCCTACGCGCCGACAACGGATGACGCGTCAGATCGACGCCATTCATGTAGAGGATGTCGAACGCGGCGTAGCGCAGTTGCACCGGCCGCACCGGCTCGCCCTGCAATGATGTGAACACCTCATACACCGTCGCGGGGCGCGGGCCTTCGATGTCGGTGACCATGCCGTAGAGTTCGCCGTCGACGATGCAATTCTGTGCGGGCAGGAGCGGGATGGTGCGGGCCATTCCGGGGATCATCTCGAGCCAGTCGTTACGATTGCGCGTGTAGGCGCCGCACAGCGAGCCTCCGTGGGCGTCGGTCGCCTTGTGGAGGAGCAGGCGGACACCGTCGTATTTGCGCTCGACCCATACGGGAAAACTCTGAATGTCCTCACCGCCCGGCGACGCAAGCGCGGGACGCACTGGCGAGAGCGGGCGAATGTGAATTTCGCGCAGCCCTTCGACGCCCTTGTCGGTCAACAGCTTGGCGAGGTCGATCGGATCGACGAGCGCGAGCGCGTTCTCGATGTGCTCCGGCGAGACCTTGAAACGCTCGGCGAGCAGCTTGGCAATCAGCGGCCCCTGATAGTCGAAGCCAAAGCCGGCGTTGCGCATCAGCAGCTTGCAGAGGAAGTACGCCTCCATCTTGCCGCAGCGCTCGAAGAGGGAGCGAAGGACGGCGAACTGGCGCGTCCGCTTGGCGCCGGGCAGATGACGCAGCGTTTCGATCACCTCGAGCGTCGTCAACGGCGGATCGCCATGAATCGAGCGATACGCCTCCGCGAAAAGCACCGCGACGTCGCCAACCTTCGTCAGCCGATCGAGCACCTTGTTGCGCGGCAGCAAGCGGATCGAACGCAGCAGGCGAACGAGGCTGTCGCGGCGAAAGGTGCCGCGCTTGCCGAGAAACGGATCGCCAAGCAGCATCGCCATCTTCTGGAACAGCGAGAGACCGATTTCCTTGTCGAGAAAGCGCCGGCACAACACCTCGAGCGATTCGCCGGCGGGTTGATAGACGATGCCGAAGAGCTGGCCGATGCGGTCGCCCGACAGCCCGGAGAGCGGCAGGAACAGTCCCTTGCACAGGCTGTAGAACGGAATCGAATCGAACGCCGAGCGCGGCACCGGCCCCTCGCGCTCCTTCGACAGCTCCTCGACCGCAAACACGAGATGCAATGGCAGGTCAGGCTCGAGCCGTTCCTCGTCATGATCGCGATGCCCGAGGCGCCGCGTGAACTCCGCGAGATCGGCTGCTTCGCGATACCACTCGGTGACGTCGTTGGTGCCAATGATTTTCATGGGGATTGCTCTCGCCAGCTCCTCACGCCTGCGGTGACATCGAGTAGGGAAGTGAACTGATCTGCTGAGTGGTCAGGATTTCGCGCACCTGCGGCAGGCAAAAAAACAGCCGCATCAGTTTGTCGAGACTGCGCGTTTGGATCTGGCCGCCCCTTTCCGGTCTCTCTACCGCAGCCTCGGTGATTTCCAGAGCAGCAGCTAGCTGAGCTTGAGTGAGGTTTGCCTTGACTCGTGCCCCTTGGATTTGCCAACAGTTCGTGCAAGTCCACGGAAAAGGCTTCTTTGGATATTTATGGTTGCTCATGTGCGTTCACCAATCTATTTCGGGCACCCAGATAATCATCACTTCGCCGGCAGCAGCGCATAGTCCTTCGGCTGTCCCGCATGCACCGTCAGCACGCCGGTCGTCGGGGCGCGGTCGGTGCGCACGGGATACGGCAGCACCGGCGTCGTCACCGACTTGATCGCGGTGATGACGTCGATCTTGTCGCGGTAACGGCCCCCCCAGAAGTCGGCCATCTCCTTCGAATTGAGGCCCATCTCCTCGATCAGGAAGACGGCGTCGGCGGTGTGCATGAGCGCTTCGCCGCCGACCGGCATGCCGGTGTCGCGGATCTGGCCGATGCAGATGCAGGTGATGCCCTTCTCATGGTTGTACGTCTTGAGAGCGGAGAGATTGTCGGCAGTGCGGTTCTTGGTCGGATCGAGCATGTTGAGCGAATCGATGACCACGAAGCGAATCTTTTCCTTCTCGACCAGGTAGCGATACTTGTTGACAAAGTCGTCCCAGGTTTGCCCCTTGTGATACTGGCTTTCGAGCACGGAGATGTTCGGCAACACCTTCTCCGCGAGCTGTCCCTCGTCCATCTCGGTCACGGCCATGCCGATCTTGGTCAGGCGCGAACAGAGGTCGTCGCGTCCAGCTTCCTCGTCGTTGTGAAAGCCTTCCTCGGCAACGACGAACGCGACCGGCGTCCCTTCGCTGGCGACCTTGCAAAGACCCGCAAGTGCGGAACGCGTCTTGCCTTTGCCCGGCGGACCGGCGAGAGCGATCGTGCAACCCTTCGGCACGCCGCCGAGTGCGTGGGTGCGATCTTCCGTCAGGCACAGCAAGTCGAGGATCGACCCGAGCGGCAACGCGTGCTGCACCTTGACGCGATTGGTGAGCAGATGCGGACGAATGATCTCCGCATCGAGCCCCGCGTCGGCATCGGCGACCGGAGCGGCCGCGGTGAACGGCAACGCGGACGGATCGACGACCGCTGGCGCGAGTCCGCCCCCCATCATCATCTGCATCATCTGCATCATCGCCATCATCGGATTGGCGCCCTGCACGCCAGGCATGCCGGGCATGGCGGCAGGCATACCGGGCATCGGCATCCCTGGCATCGCGCCGGGCATCATGCCTGGCATCGCCGCGGGCATCGCGGGCGCGGCCGGCGCGGGGGCCATGATCGGGGTCGGTTCAGGTTTCTTCTTGGCCATGATGGGCTCTCGTAATGCAAGTGATGGTTTTGGGGTATTAGACCGGATGCGATTTGCAAAGGCAACGGGCGAGATGGGATTTTGCCGCTGGTTGACGCAATTTGGCCGCCCCTGATAGGATGAGCGGGGGAGGCGTCGATGAAGGTTTTACTGAGCCGCTTTGCTGAAAAAGCGGGGTGTTGATATCGGCAATCGAATCACACCAGCAGCAATGCCCTGACTAACAAGAGACGGGGATCCTCTTGCACCTATCCACCTACCTCGATGATGTCGTCGTCTGGGCGCCCGCCAAGGTCAATCTCTTTCTCGAAGTGCTCGGCAAACGGCCCGATGGCTACCACGACATTGCCACGCTCATGGTCGCGCTGCGGCTTTACGATCGCCTCGTCTTCCGCGATGCTCCGGACCTGACGCTGCGCTGCTCCGATGCGAATCTCTCGGTCGGGCCCGACAATCTGGTGCTGCGCGCGGCGAAGTTGCTGCAGGAACGCACCGGTTGCAAGCGTGGCGCGAGCATTCGCCTCATCAAGCGCATTCCGATGGCGGCGGGATTGGCGGGGGGCTCCGCCGATGCGGCTGCGACGCTGATCGGGCTCAATCGCCTGTGGAAGCTTGGGCGCTCTGACGCCGAACTGGCAAACATCTCGGCCGAGATCGGCAGCGATATTCCCTTTTTCTTTCACACGCCTGCCGCCTGGTGCGCCGGACGTGGCGAAATCGTGGCCCCGGTGGAACTGCCTATCCCCCTCGAATTCGTTCTCTTGTGCCCCGACTTCGGCATGGCGACCGCTGCGGTGTATAAAAACGTATCCGTCCCCGCCGCGCCGGTCGATCGGAGCGCCATCCACACGGCACTCATGAAAGGTGACGTTGATCTTA
>DASRSQ010000434.1:0-18923 GCA_035656475.1 Gemmataceae bacterium
GAGGCGGACGCGCGTGATGCCTTCCGCGCACGCCTGCGGCGTTGCGGCTAAACGAGTACGCGCATGGAACCGACCGCAAAACGTCAACGCATCCTCTCCGGCGTGCAACCGTCGGGCAAACTCCACCTGGGCAACTATTTCGGCGCCATCAAACAGCACATCGAGCTGCAAGAGCAAGGCGACTGCTTCTACTTCATCGCCAACTATCACGCCCAGACGACGATGCGCGACCTGGCCGAGAAAATGTCGGCCGAGCAGAACCGCAAGTTCAAGGCGGCCGACCTGCTGCGCCAGAACACGCTGGACGTTGCCCTCGACTATCTCGCGCTGGGCCTCGACCCGGCCAAGGCAGTGTTCTATCGGCAGTCGGACATTCCCGAAGTGACCGAATTGACTTGGATCCTCAGCACCGTCACCAACATGGGCCTGCTCGAACGGGCGGTGTCGTACAAGGAAAAGATCGACAAGGGGATCGAGGCCAGCGTCGGTCTTTTCACCTATCCGATCCTGATGGCGGCCGACATCCTCATTGTGCGCTCGAACCTCGTGCCCGTCGGCAAGGACCAGGTGCAGCACCTGGAGATGACGGCCGACATCGCCGGCAAGTTCAATCGCGCTTTCGACAAGGATGTCTTCCCGATTCCGACTTACAAGCTGGACAAGGAATCAAAGGTCCCGGGGACCGACGGCCAAAAGATGTCGAAGTCCTACGGCAACACCATCGATATCTTCGCCGAAGGCAAGCCGCTTGAAAAGACGGTGATGGCGATCAAGACCGATTCGACGCCGATGGGACAACCGCTCGATCCGACGACCTGTAACGTGTACGCGCTCTACAGCCTGTTCGCCACCGACCCCGAGAAGGCCGCGCTTGCCGAACAGTATCGCGCGGGCAGCATCGGGTTTGGCGGCGCCAAAAAGCTGCTGAAGGAGAAGATCGACGCCTACTTTGCGCCGTTCCGCGCCAAACGGAAGGAGCTCGCGGCCCGGCCGGACACGGTTGAAGACATCCTGCGCGAGGGGGCCAAGCGCGCCCGCTATGAGACGCAGAAGACGATGGAAAAGGTCTACAAGGCGACGGGGCTACGGTGATTTCGCGTAGCTGGAAACTCGCCGGTTCACCTTACCATCCTGCCTTGTACACGATGCGCAACTGTTCACATTTCACGCCGAAAATCCGCTCGCCGAAGCGGTTGCGACCTAATCGGAATCGGCACACATCAGTGAAATAAACGTCGCGTTATAATAGACCGTGATTCCCCGCGTCAAATCGGTGACCCCATTTTCGCTCGGGAGGCTTCCATGTTCCGCGCCCCGCTGTTTGCGGATCTGTCGAGTACCTGGCTTGAATTGCCCGAACCGGCCCGCTACGGCCTGATGCTCGTGGCAATCGTGCTCGTGATCGTCGGCATCGTCGAACTGTGTGGTCTGCGTTACATCCCCAACAACAAAGTCGGCATCGTCGAAAAACTCTGGTCGCGCGCCGGCTCCATCGAACAGGGCCGCTTGATCTCGCTCGGCGATGAGGCCGGCTTCAAGGCGGACGTGCTGCGCGGCGGCTTCCACATCGGACTCTGGCGCTGGATGTACCGCCTCCACAAGGTGCCGCTCGTGACCATCCCGCAGGGCAAGATCGGCTACGTCTACGCCCGCGACGGCGAACCGCTGGCGGCGAGCCAGACGCTGGGCCGCGTCGTCGCCTGCAATAACTTCCAGGACGCGCGCGACTACCTCGCTCCCGAAGAGGCCGGCGCCCCGCGCGGGCAGCGCGGTCGCCAGCGCGCCATTCTCCGCGAAGGCATGTATGCCATCAACCTCGCCCTGTTCATCGTCATCACCGAGGATGCCGTTTTTCATCTGGCGCTGCAGGACGGCTCCGAACTCACCACGCTGGTCGAATGGCAGCGCGAGCTCGAACGCATCAACGGCTTCAGCCCGGTCGTCATCGGCGTCCAGGCCGCGCGCCGCCCGACCGACGACGAGGATGGCCGAAAGGCCAAGCGCCGCGCCGCCGACAGTTCCGAAGCGCCTCCCATGGTCGAGGTCCAGCTGGCCTCGGTGGCCGACAACATCGGCATTGTCACGATCCACGATGGCCCGTCGCTGGAAACCGGAGAGATCATCGCGCCGGAGGTGGGCAATCATGCGGGCGACCCGAACTATCACAACAACTTCCAGGATCCCGAAGCGTTCCTGCGCGCCGGCGGCCGCCGCGGCCGACAGTACGTCCCGCTCACCGATGGCACCTACTTCCTAAACCGCTGGTTCGCCTCGGTCGAGTATCTGCCCAAGACCGTCGTGCCGATCGGTTACGTCGGCGTCGTCGTCAGCTACTTCGGCCGCGTCGGCCACGATATCTCCGGCACCGCCTTTCGCCATGGCGAACGCGTCGCCATCGGCGAGCGCGGCGTCTGGGAACAGGCGCTCGGCCCGGGCAAGTATCCGTTCAACACCTACGCCGGCAGCATCATTCAGGTGCCAACGACCAACTTCGTCCTGCACTGGATCACCGGCAGGACCGAGTCGCACCATTACGATGAAAGCCTGAAGTCGATCGACCTCGTGACCAAGGACGCGTACGAGTCGAACCTGCCGCTCTCGGTCGTCGTACACATCGACTACCAGAAGGCGCCGAGCGTTATCCAGCGATTCGGCGACGTCAAGAAGCTGATCACGCAGACGCTCGACCCGATGCTGAGCGCGTACTTCCGCGACGTTGCCCACAAGAAGACCATGCTCGAGTTGCTGCAGCAGCGCGACGCCATCCAGGGCGAGGCCCGCGAGGAATTGCGCCGCAAGTTCCGCGACTTCGACATCGAGTGCGTCGACGTCCTCATTGGCAAACCCGAAACCAACGAGATGGGAGGCAAGATCGAGACCCTGCTCGAACAACTCCGGTTACGGCAGTTGTCGATCGAGCAGATCGAGACGTACGAGCGCCAGCGCGCCGCGGCCGAGAAGCTGCGGACGCTGCAAGAGGCGCAGGCGATCGCGAACATGCAGACGAACCTGACCAACTCGGCGGTGCAGGTGCGCATCGCCGAGAACCAGGGTGACGCCGACCTGGCGCGTGCCCGCAAGCAAGCCGAACAGATGATCGTGACCGCGCAGGCCGAGAGCCAGCAGCGCGTGCTGGCCGGCCGCGGCGAAGGCTCGCGCGTGCTGCAAATCGGTCTTTCCGAGGCGGCGGTCTTGCTGCGCAAGATCGGCTCCTTCGGCGATCCGCGGCTCTATGCGTTGCAACTCGTCGCGGAGCAACTCTCGCACGCCAGCCAGCCGCTGGTCCCGGAACGCGTCTTCATGGCGGGCAGCAACGGCGATGGCAACGGTCACGCCAGTCCGTCGAGCGGTATGCTCGGCATGCTGTTGCAATTGCTGGTCGCCGAGAAATCGGGCTTCCAGCCGAGCGAGCAAGGGGCGATTGATTCGCTCAAGGAATTCACCGAACGCATGACGCGCGAGGCGATGGATTCGATGCAGCAAGCGGCGCAGGCCAAGCCGGAAGCGCTGGTCGACGCGAAGAAATGACCTGAGTTGGACGTGCCAAAATCATGGCGAATGACGCGAGTGATTCGCCATGTTTTGTTTCAGCGCAGTCGCGATTGCTCGGATGGTGGCCGGCGTCGTGCGGCAGCAGCCGCCAATGAGGCGGGCGCCGGCGCGATACCAGCGCTGGACGCAATCGCCCCAGTCGGGCTCGGCGTCGGTCGCGTGCCAGCGATGCTCCGCGGCGTCCCACGTTTCGCCGCTGTTCGGATACGCAACCAGCGGCTTCGTCGTCACTCCCACCGCGATTGACAGCAAGCCCTCGATGTGCCGCGGTAGCGTGCAATTGACGCCGACGGCGATGATGTTCGGCGCCGCATCGGCGAGCGCGACTGCCTCAGCGAATGGCTCGCCGTGACAGAGCGAGCGCTCATCCTTGCAGCTAAAGCTTAGCCAGGCCGATGTACATGGATGCTCGTTCAGAAGTTTTACCAATGCCTCCCCTTCCGCCAGGCTCGGCACGGTTTCGCAGGCGAGCAGGTCGGCGCCGCTGTCGGCGAGAATGTCGACGCGTGGACGATGCCAGTCGATGAGTTGCGCGACGGAGAGGCCGTAATCGCCGCGATATTCGGAGCCGTCGTGCAAGAACGCGCCGTAGCAGCCGATGGAAGCGGCGACGAGCTTTGTGCGATCAATTTCGTCGCGCGCTAGCTGGGCTAACTGAACACTCAGACGCAAGACGTCGGCCGCCTGGTCGCGTGTCAGGCCGCGTCGCATTAGGCCGGGAATCGTCGCCTGATAGCTCGCGGTGGTGGCGACGTCGGCGCCGGCGACGAAGTAGTCGCGATGCACCTGCCGGATCAGGTCGGGGTTTTCGAGCAGCAGTTTCGCGGACCAGAGCGGGTCGCGCAGGTCGGCGCCGCGCCGCTCGAACTCCGTGGCGAGGGCGCCGTCGAGGATGACGACGTTGTGCTGCTGCAGAAATGGCGCGAGGGGATTCATCGTGCTGACGGAAACCCCCGGGAATCGCTGCGCTCATCCCGGGGCTTGGCGGTCATTTCTTTGTGACAAAGTCCCACAGTGCGGTGCCGTAGGCGAGGTACGCGTCGCGGTCTTCGGCGAGCAGGTAACCGGCCTGAATCAGTCGGCCGCACGCATCATCGAGGTCGCCGCGATAGATTTTGACGTTGGCGTAGCGCCTTTGCACCGTGGGCCGCGGATCGCCCGTCTTGTCCGTGATCGGGAACGGGATGAACGAGCCTTGCAGGTTCGCGAGGGCACCGTCGGCGCCGATCGATTTGCGACGCAGGTTCCAGCCGGTGTAGGTGCCGAGCGGGGCGGCCACCTCCGGCGGCAGCAGCATGCCCAGATCGTTGCCGTCGGAATCCCCCTTCGGCGCCAGCACCTTGTAATCGCCGATCCACTTCGGCGGCTCGATGGTGATGATCCGCTTCGCCGCGAAATCGGGACCGTAGTCGTTGCGCGACGGCCGCTGGATGACCGTGGGAAAGCGAACGCCGGGGATCTTCGGGAAGCCGACCGCCTTGGCCGTCGGCTCGACGAGGGTGCCGTCGGCGATATGCGGATAGAGGCTTCCCGGCGGAGCCTTGTCCTCGCGGACCCAGTCGTCGAGCGCGGTGATCAGGCCACGCAGGAGCGGACGGTAGTCGCCGAAGTTGGCGTAATTGTCGCTGTTGCCCTTGCCGGGCGGGAACGCGGCCGGGCCGTGTTGCGTGCCGCCGAAGCTGTAGATGCGGACGTTGTCGGGGATGTCGGCGTCCTTGGTCCCGAGCGGATCGGTGTGGACCAGCGAGCCGGCGCGATGCCAGTACTCGGCGGCACTCTGCGTGTGCATGATTTTGGGCTGCACCTTGCTCTTGGCATAGCGGCCCAGGATGCTGTCGGTCTTCTTCGTGAACGGATCGATCGACGGGCCATAGGTGAACGGGAACACGTCGGCCGGATAGAGATGATCCTCGTGCTGCCCATTGTGGCGGTTCGGCTGCGCGAAGCGATGATTGAAAAAGCCGAGCCCGCCGCCCGCGACATGCGGCATCAGGCCGTCGAAGACAATGCGACCTTGCGCGTCCTCGTTGAAGCCGTCGTAGAGGAATTGTCGTTGGAAGCGGCCGCTTTGCGACACGCCGAAGCAGAGAGCGCGATGAATCGCCGACTTTCCCGCTCCCGCAAGCGGGTTCTTGTCGCTCTTGTCACTACGCAGGAACAGAATCAGGTCACGCACCGACGCCAGGCCGAGGCCCTGCACGAGCGAGCCTTCCCCTTCGTAGTTGATCTCGTACAGCCAGCCCGGCTCGAAACCGCCCTCGATCTCGAGGCGAATCTCGGGCAAGGTCCCTGCCACGCGATCCTTCACCTCGCGCAACGGCATGCGCACGAGCCTCCACTTGTCGCGCGGCACCTCGACGCGTTTGTCCTTCTCGTGCAGGCGCTTGGTCAACACTGCCTTCGCCTCGCCATCTTTCGTCGGCGGATACGAGCCATGGTTGGGCCGACGCGACAATTGCATCGACTTCACGTTGCTGTCGGCACTCGTTTCGTGGCGGACAATGCCCTTGACGAGCTCGCCATTGATGTGCGCCTGCGGCGCTTGCAAGAGGAGTCGGCCGTCGCCGGGGAGCAGCTCGCCGATCCAGCCGGACCAGACGATGGTGTAGCCCTTGCGCATGAGGAAGCCGTCGCCGGCCGGGTTCTTCGCATCGGGACCGGGACCGCCTGGCGGGCGATTGAACATGCCGAGCGCGAGCTTGTTGCCGCGATTGTTGACGTCATAGAGAATGGCGCCGTTTGCCCTGGTCAGGTCCTTCGGCACGAGAATGACGACATCCGACGCGAACTCGACCTTGCCGTCCGCGTTCTTGGGCGCCAGGTCGAGATCGACGATCACGCGATTGCCCGGATCCCTGGGGTCGACCGCAAAGCGGGCGATGGCCGTGATCTGATCATACGGCCCGACATCGCCAAACGCCTTGCCGCCGGCGAACGGTTCGCGCTTGACGATTTGCAGCGCGACGACTTCCGCCCGCGCCGCCCCGACAGACGATAACGCCGTAAAGATCGCCAGGAAGGCAACGATTCGTCTCATGAGAAGACCCCATTGAAATCGAGGGCTTACCTTTATCGTTGGACTGGTTCGCGCAACGGCCGGCTAAATCCATCCAACCCGTTGAGCCGGAGCCATAACTCGTGCACCTCTGCCTCCGACATCGGCTTGAGCGGCAGACGCACCGGACCGCAGTCGATGCCCATCAGCCCCATCATCGCTTTCGACGCCCGGCTGAAGCCGAATTCTTGCAGCGTGCGGATCATGCGCACGCTCTGGAGCTGCGCTCGACGAGCCGTGTCGAAATCGCCACGATTGAACGCGTCGATCAGCCGCTGGTAGAGTGGAGCGGCAAAGTTGTAGGTGCTGCCGACGGCGCCTGTGACGCCGAGCGCGAGCCCGGCGAGCAGCAATTCGTCGTAGCCGAAGACGATGTCGAGCGAACCGAGGGCGAGGCATTCCTGCAACGTCATCAGATCGTTGTTGGTGAACTTGACGCCATGAAGCGTCGGGATTGCCCGAGCGCCCTGTTCGAGAAAGCGCGCCGTCGGAATCGCGACGCCGGTCATCGTCGGGATGTCGTAGTAGTACAGCGGCGTTCGCGGCGCCGCCCTGGCGATGGCGGCACAATACGCGATCAGGTCGTCGATCGACGGCTTGAAAAAGTTCGGGGCCATCACCGCGATCGCGTCGGCCTTGCATGCCTCGGCTTGCTCCGCGAGCGCACATGCGTCCGGAAGACTATTGTCGCCGACATGAACGACCACTTGCAATTTGCCTCGGGCAGCCGTGGTCCACATATCGGTGAGGACGATGCGTTCGGCGAGCGTTAGCGACAGACTTTCGCCGGTCGTACCGCAGATGAACGCGCCGCGCACGCCCGATTCTTGCAAGAGTTGAGCCTGTGCCAGGACAGCGCCGGGATGGAGACTCCCGTCGGCATGCAGTGGCGTGTGAGGTGCGGCAATGAGGCCAGTCAGGCGAAGTGGAAAACGCACGCGGAACTCCGATCAGGTATTGTCCGCCTCGACACGCCGTTTCATATCGGCGTACGAAGAGACAATGAGATTGAACAATGCTGTGGCGTCGATTGGGCGTTCGGGCTTGAGTTTCACATGGCGCATGAATTTGCCCGTGCCTTCCAATAGCCGAGTTGGATCAGCAATGTCGGCCCCGCGAAAGAAGCCGACATTGACGTGAGCCTTGAAGACGTTGACATAGGCGAAGGCGGCGTCGCCGACACATGCGGTCGGATGACCATCGTGCAAAAGCTCTCGAACATCGTTCCCGCAAGCACGCATGACGTCGAACCAGTGTTGCGCGATTTCCCCCCGCGCACCGGCGTGTTGTTGCAGCCAGACTTCAATCGCTGGATCTCGCCTGACTGCTGTGGGAAACCGCATGAGCCGGTTCATGGCAGACTCTTAAGTCTTGGCCGCGCACTTGGCCGACTCCAGGACCGCGCGGATGATCTTGTCGTAACCGGTGCAACGGCACAGGTTGCCCGCCAGAAAATGGCGCGCCTCATGCTCGCTGGGTTGCGGATTCTTGTCGAGCAGCGCCTTGGTCGCGACGATGAAGCCGGGCGTGCAGATGCCGCACTGCAAGGCCGCTCCTTCAAGGAAGCATTGCTGGACGGGATGCAGGCCGTCCTTGTTCGCGACGCCCTCGATGGTCGTGACGTTACGTCCCTGCACCTCGGCGGCGAGCACCAGGCAACTATTGACGAGGCGGCCATCGAGAAGGACGTTGCACGCGCCGCAGTTGCCGTTGTTGCAACCTTCCTTGGCGCCGGTCAACTTCAGCTCATCGCGCAACACTTCAAGGAGGCTGTTGCGGCCTTCGCAAAGGAATTCGGTCTCGGCGCCATTGATGGTGCACGAAATATGGAGTTTCTTGCTCACGATGACTCCTGACTACTTGGACTTTTTAGGTTCGAGCTCTTTGAATTCGCGCACCCAGATATTGCGAAAGCGAACCGGATCGCCGTGATACATCAGAACGAGCGGCAACTTGTCGGCATGCTTTTCGTATTTCGGCGCCCGATTGAATGGGGTGTCGCCAATCAACTCGGTGTGGTTCTGCACGAGGACGCCGTTGTGCAGGACGGTGACATACGCGGGCTTCTGCAACTTGCCGTCAGCGGCGAAACGCGGGGCGGTCCAGATGATGTCGTACGTCTGCCATTCGCCGGGCTTGCGACAGGCGTTGACCATGGGAGGACGCTGATTGTAGACCGAACCGGCCTGACCTTCGAAATAGGTCTTGTTCTGATACGAATCGAGAACCTGGATCTCGTAGCGAGCGCCCATCAGGCCGATGCCGTTGTTGCCTCGGCCCTGGTCCTTGCCCTTGGGGGGATTGGGGGACGCCCATTCGACGTGGAGCTGGATGTCGCCGAAGGCTTGCTTGGTTTCGAGGACGCCCTTGACGGTGAAGCCGCCGTCGTCATCGACCTTCCATTTTTCTCCGCCTTTCCAGGCATCGAAGTTCTTGCCATCAAAGAGGACGATCGCGTCGGACGGCGCGCTGCCGTTGGTGCCCGGCGTGACGACGGCGGGTTCGGGCCAGATCAGGCCGCTGAGGTAGCGGCCGCCGGCGAGCACCGGTAAGGCCAGGGCGACCGTGACGAGGCCAGCGATGAGGAGAGATTTGCGGAACATGGATCATTCTCGGTGCGGATACCCCCGGGAACCGTTGCGCTCATCCCGGGGCTTGGCGGGGTCATGATTTCGCGCGGTCGATCGCGATGGCGAGGGCTCGCTTGACAAGCACCCCCACGAGGTGGCGGCGATAGTCGGCGTCGCCACGCATGTCGCTGATCGGGCTGGCGGCGGCCTGTGCCAGCGATGCGGCCCGCGCGATCGCGGCGTCATCGAGCGACGTGCCGACCAGGGCAGCGCCGGCGTCGGCGACCAGCAGCGGCGTCGGCGCGACCGCGGCCAGCGCGATGCGGGCGGCGATGCACTTCGACTTCATTGCGTCGAGCACCACCGATACGCCGGCGCCGACGACGGCGATATCCATCTCGTTGCGCGGAATGAAGCGCAGATACGCGGCCCCGGAGTGCATTTTCGGCGCGGGGAAGCGCAAGCGCACGAGAAACTCGCCGCGCTGCAGTATCGTCTTGCCTGGCGCGACGCAGAATTGCTCGACAGGAACGCTGCGGATGCCGTTGGGGCCCGCGATGTCGCAGGTCGCTTCGAGCGCGATCAGCGCGGGAATGCTGTCGGCGGCAGGCGACGCGTTGCACAGATTGCCGCCAAGGCTCGCGCGGCCCTGAATCTGGATGCCGCCGATCAGGAATGCGGAGTCAATCAGGCCCGGATAGGCCTTGGCAATCGCCTTGTTCTCGTAGATGAGGCAGCAAGGCACCGCGGCGCCGACGGTCAGGCCCTTGTTCGGATCGAGTGTAAGCTCGTTGACCTCGGCGATGTGCTTGATGTCAACGAGGGCGTCGATGTCGCGCCGGCCCTCGCGCACCTGCACGATGATATCGGTGCCGCCGGCGAGCACGCGGGCCCGGTCGCCCTTGTCGTTCAGGAGCGAAGCCGCCTCAGCAACAGTCTTCGGTGCGGCGTATGCGATGTCTTTCATGGGGCTCCTTCTCTGGACCAGTCCTCGACCTTCAATCCAGGAATTCTCTGAAAGTCTCTCAGATTGCGGGTCAACAATGTTGCATCGTTCGCCAACACAATGGATGCAATGCGTAAATCCATTGTCGGCGCGCGCGTTTTCTTCTCCTTCAGTTCGATGTATTTCATGTGGGCAGCGTCATCAAAATCAAGCACCAGCCTCAATTGATAGTCCTGAAACATGGCATGGAGACGACGATAACCAATAACCAGGGCACCTGGCTTTTTTCTGGATTCGCGTTCAGAAACGCCAGCCAGCCGCGCATCTGTTCTTCCAGGCTCACAATGGTGATGGCAACCGGCTCCTTTTCAGCAAGCGGTTTTAAGCGCGCCACGAGTCGTTCATAGGCGGCGCCTTCTTGCCGCTGAATGATAGTCAGAAGATCGGTATCAAGTACGAGCACGATCGGTCTTCCTTTTCGTGCGTCGCTTTTTCTTCATATAGTCAGGTAGCGTCGATTTGCGATACTCTCGACCTAGACGGACGATTTCCTCAAAAACGGGATCATCTTTAAACCGACCCGCCGTCGTGATCCACCACGGACCAAACGGATTGGGATGGTCTTTCTTTTCGGCCGTTGCATCCAGCTTTGCCTGCAGGTCCGCAACCTTTTGTTCGAGAGCAGCAATTCGATTCTCGATTTCTTTATTACTCATGGCTCAATCCTTCAGCTTGAAGCTGACATACTTGGTCTCCAGGTACGCCTCGAGCCCCTCGTGCGCGAGCTCGCGGCCGTAGCCGGATTCCTTCATGCCGCCGAACGGGCATTGCGGCGTTGCGGGGACCGGGTCATTGATGCCGATGATGCCGGCCTCCAGGCCCTCGGCCATCTTCCAGGCGATGCTGAGGTCGTTCGTGAACACGTACGCGGCCAGGCCATACTTCGTGTTGTTGGCGGCCTTGATCACGTCGTCGAGATTCTTGAAATCGAGCAACGGCATCACCGGCGCGAACGGCTCCTCCGTCATGATGCGAGCGTTCATCGGCATGTTCGTCAAGATCGTCGGCTCGAAGAAGTAGCCCTTGGCGAACTTGTCGGACCGCTTGCCGCCCGCGAGCAGCTTGGCGCCGCACTTCTTGGCGTCCTCGATCAGATCGACGGTGCCATCCATCGCGCGCTTCTCGAACATCGGGCCAAGCTCGATGCCGGCGTCGAGGCCGTTGCCGACTTTGAGCTGCTTGGCGAACTCGACCGCGGCCTCGGTGAACTTCTTCTCCACGTCCTGGTGCACGTAGAAGCGCGAAGGCGCGATGCAGACCTGGCCGTTGTTGCGGAACTTGCCGGTCACCGCGAGCTTGGCGCCGACCTCGGGGTCGGCATCCGGGAAGACGATGAACGGGGCGTGGCCGCCGAGCTCGAGACTGATGCGCTTGACCTGGTCGGCGGCGCCGCGCATGAGCTGCTTGCCGACTTCGGTGCTGCCAGTGAAGCTGATCTTGCGCACGATCGGGTTCTCGATGAACTCGTCGGCGACTTCCTGGGCCGGTCCCATCACGAGATTGGCAACGCCCGGCGGCAGGCCGGCATCGATCATGCATTCGAACACCTGCACCAGGCACAACGGCGATTGCGTCGCCGGCTTGCAGACGATGGTGCAACCCGCGGCCAGCGATGGCGCGATCTTGCGTGCCTGCAGCGTGACCGGGAAGTTCTACGGGCTGATGGCGCCGACGACGCCGACCGGATGCTTGAGCGTCACGTGCTTCTTACCCGGGGCCGAATTCGGGATGAGCTGGCCGTAGGCGCGCTTGCCTTCTTCCGCGAACCATTCGAACGTGTCGGCCGAATGCAGCACCTCTGCCTTGGCCTCGGCGAGCGGCTTGCCCTGTTCCATGGTCAGCGTGCGGGCGATGGCGTCGGCGCGTTCGCGCATCAGGTCGGCGGTCTTCTTCAGGACCTTCGCGCGATCATAGGGCGTCAGCTTCATCCATGCAGGCATCGCCCTGGCGGCGGCGTCGATGGCACGCTTCACGTCGGCCCGGCTGCCGAAGGCCATGTCGACGATGACTTCTTCGGTGGCGGGGTTGATGATGCCGACGGTTTTGCCGTCCTGGGCTGCGACCCATTGGCCGTCAATGAACATTTTCTTGGTGGTGCCGGTCGCGGTAGCCGTGGCCATGGAGATGCTCCTCAGGGAGGTTGATTTCGTGCTGGAGGTCATTGTAAGGTCGGCCGACGTGATGACGAGAGGAGAATGCGAGACGGTTACCCGGCGATGCCCATTGCCTTTCGCAGCGCGGTGATCGCGATTTCGGCGACCTGCTTCGGATTGGCACGCCACAGCGTGGGATTCATCAGCTCCAGCGACACGAAGCCGTCGTAGCCAATGGCGCGCAGCTTATCGAGAATCGGCGTTACCTGAAAGTCGCCGTCGCCTGGCAGAATGCGATCGGCGTCCGTCGCCAGTTCGCGAGGCACGCCGGCGATGTCGGCGATTTGCACGTGCGCGAGCCGATCGACGCTCAGGCGAGCGAGATCCTCAAACTTGCTCGGGCCGGTGTAGTAGTGGAAGATGTCGAGATTGACGCCAACGTTCGGCTCGCCGCAGCCTTCGACCATGGCGACGGCGGTATCGAGGCTGGCGCAAAACGTGTTCTTGCCGCGAAACTCCAGGCCCAGCGTGACGCCGTAGCCCGCCGCCCATTGTGCCGCCTGGGCCAACGACACCACCGCGCGTTCGAGCGCCGTCGCATCGACTTTATCGATGAAGTCGGCGACGACGAGCAGCGTCTTGATGCCGAACTCCTGGCACAGATCGAGGCGTTTGCGAAAGTGGTCGAAGTGGGCGAGCCTTGCCTCGGCTTGCGAGAGAAGCAAACCGCCTTGATATGCCGCGGCCGCGAGTACCAGGCCACGGTCCGCGAGCAGCCTGCGCGTGTCGGCGACGGAATGTTGTTCGAGGTGGTTTTCGAGCTTGGTCAGCCAGACTTCCATCGCCTCGACGCCGGCGTCCGCGTAGTTGGCGACATCCTGCGCAAAATCGCAGGGCATGGTCGTCGCCTGGCTGAGGCAAGGTTTCATCGGCATGTTACATGGGACCGGGTCCCAGGCGCCGAGGCTCGAAACTTGTCCGAGCCGCGCCCGTAAGGAAGCGGTCTGGATCCCTCGGCGAGAAATGCATCAACTGATTGCGATTGTTCGGCGGCGCCCTCAGGGAAGAGGTTCGTCCTGCGCGTGTATTGATTTGGCCAGGTCCCTTTGCTTCTCATCTCTGATGCAATCACGCACAATGTAAATGTACCAGTAAATCGGCATCGTCAACCCGTGGCCAAGTAGCAAAAGGAGAAACCACGAACATTTGCCAATCGCGGACATCCTGTGGTTTGTATTCAAAAGGTGGCCGAGAAAATAAAGCAGGCAATAGAACAAGGCCAATACGCTTACTGCGTTGGCCAGGAGCAAAGGGGCAAGCACCGGCCAGCTGTTTCGCGTATCTGCGCTACAACAATCTTTGACCGCGAGATTGAGGCAACCAATAAGTAGCGGTGAGTAGACGAGCACTCCTAACCTGTCAATCTCCTTCCGTGACATGCCACTTGGATTGGATGGCCGAAGAAAATGTCGACCAGCGGGTATTGGCGGATCGCCCTCACGAATAGTACCGTCGCTTAATTCGCTCTGAGGCATATTCGTTCCTCAATGAAGGCAACCGAGGACAATGCCGCCAAACCAATAGATACTGACCGCTTCCTCACGGGCGCGGCTCGGAACTCGTCAAGCCGCGCCCTGGAGAGATATTATCACGGAGGCGAAGCGGGCAGCAGCTCCTCGTATTCCGAATTATCCTCGGCGCCGTTGTAGCGTGCCGGGACAATCGAAAGGTCGTCGTTCATCTCGTCGCGCGCGAAGGTCTTGCGGAACTTCGTGATGAACAGGCCCTCGCCCAGATGGCCGGCGAGCTGCTGCAGATCCTTGACGTCGGCGGCCGGCACGTGACGCACCAGGTAGCCGAAAGGGCGTTCCTGGCGCGATTTCTCGAGCCGCGAGCGGATGACTTTATACACCGCCTCGGCCCGTTGCGGATCCTTGAGGTCAGCGCTCGTGAAGCCTTCATCGACGTTCGGGACGGTCTCCGAGTATGGCGACTTGCCGGTCCCCACGCCGACGTCGCTCTTGCTGAGCTTGCGAGCCCATTCCATGGTCGTCGGGATGTGCCCCTTGCGGTTGGGACCAGGGCGCGTGTTGTTGGTTCATCGCCGCGTTCGCCTGGCGCCTATCGCGACGCACCACGTGCGCTAAACCGCCGAGCGGACCATGATGACGCTCGCCTGGGAAGCACGTTTCTGCGCGTCCATAAGAGCCTGATGAGTGCCGGGAATCGCCGGCCGAATCGTGTGGCCGAGCGGACCATGATGATGCCTGTCTGACGACAGGATCGCGTTACGCGATGGTGACATCCTTCGACAGGTACACATCCTGGATCGCGTTCAAGAGCGCGATGCCGTCCTTCAGCGGCTTCTGGAACGCCTTGCGGCCGGAGATGAGTCCCATGCCGCCGGCGCGCTTGTTGATGACGGCGGTCGTGACCGCTTCCGCCATGTCGCCGGCGCCTTTCGATTCGCCGCCGGAATTGATCAAGCCGCAGCGGCCCATGTAGCAGTTGGCGACCTGATAGCGGGTGAGGTCGATCGGGTTGTCGCTGCAGAGGTCGGTGTAGACCTTGTCGCTGATCTTGCCGTAGGGGCTCTCCTTCGTGTTGATCGCCTTGTAGCCGCCGTTGTTGACCGGCAGCTTTTGCTTGATGATGTCGGCCGCGATGGTGACGCCGAGGTGGTTGCCCTGGCCGGTGAGGTCGGCGGAAGCGTGATAGTCCTTGTCCTTGGTTTTGAATGCGTTATTGCGGAGGTAGCACCAGAGGATCGTGAACATGCCGAGCTCGTGCGCCTGCTGGAAGGCATGCGAGATTTCGGTGATCTGGCGATGCGATTCCGCGGAGCCGAAATAGACGGTGGCGCCGACACCGACCGAACCCATGTCGAACGCTTGCTTGACCGAGGCGAACAGGATCTGGTCGTAGGTGTTGGGATACGACAGGAACTCGTTGTGGTTGATCTTGAGCACAAACGGAATCTTGTGCGCGTACTTGCGTGCGACCGCGCCCATCACGCCGAGCGTGGAGGCGACCGCGTTGCAGCCCCCTTCGACGGCGAGCTTGCAGATCGCTTCGGGGTCGAAGTAGTCGGGATTGGGAGCAAAGCTTGCGCCGGCGGAATGCTCGATCC
The DNA here is from genome assembly GCA_035656475.1 of Gemmataceae bacterium. Lineage (GTDB taxonomy): Bacteria > Planctomycetota > Planctomycetia > Gemmatales > Gemmataceae > SIAQ01. The sequence goes on from DASRSQ010000434.1 coordinate 15,407, forward strand.
CCTGGTCGACCGGCAGGATCGAGAGGTAGCCGGTGTTGGCGAGGCGGCCGTGGCTGAACATCGTCTGCATGTTGCGCAGCACGTTCGGCGCGCGGTCGGAATCCTGCCAGACGCGCGCGACGAAATCGGGCCCCGGCAGATGCAGACGGCTTTTCGGAATGCGAGCTTCGTGCTTGAGCAGCGAATCGGCGTCGGCGCCGAGCAGCTTTTGGATTTCACCAATGTTCATGAGAAGTCCCCGCAAGATAGAAACGGTTCGAGAGGAATTATAGGAATTCACTCCCGTGCAGTCCCATCGGTGGAACGACGGGCGACCTAATGTCAAGAAAAAAGTGAGCGTGAGGAACAGTCGAACCGTCGGACTTCTCGAACGTCCACGTGCTCATCATGAGCACGTGGAGCGTGGATTGCTCATTGTTTGACGAACCGGAAGATGCCGCGGTTGCCGACGGTGGTGGTCAGCATGTAGACCTCGCCTTGTTCGTCTTCGCCGAAGGAGAGGATCGACACGTTGGGGTTGGCGATCGGGTGATTGGCGACAACGCGTTTCTTGTTTTCGTCGTACTTGAGGCCCCAGATCTTGGTGGTGATGTAGTCGCCATAGAGGTAGTAGCCGTCGAGCATGGGCAGGTTCTTGCCGCGGTAGACGACGCCACCGGTGTTGGATTTGCCGAGGTCGTGATGGTATTCCCAGATGGGGTCGATGAGGTCCTTGCGCGGGCCGACGCCATCGGTGCTGAAGGGATGCAGGCCCTCGCGGATGCTCCAGCCGTAGTTGCCCCCCTTGACGATGATATCGATTTCCTCGTAGAGGTTTTGTCCTACGTCGGAGGCCCAGAGCTTACCGGTCTTGCGGTCGAAGGCCATGCGCCAGACGTTGCGCAGGCCGTAGGCCCAGGTTTCGGGGAGGGCGCCTTCCTTGCCGACGAACGGGTTATCCTTCGGGATGCCGTAGGCCTTGCCGTCGCTCTTGGAGTTGACGTCGATGCGGAGAATTTTGCCGAGCAAGCTGCTCAGTTTTTGGCCGTTCTTGAAGGGATCGTCGGCCTTGCCGCCGTCGCCGAGGGCGATGTAGAGATAGCCGTCGGGACCGAAGCAGATGGTGCCGCCGTCGTGGTTCCAGAAGGGGCGCTTGATCGTCATCAGGATCTCTTCCGACGCGGGATCGGCTTCGTCGGGATTGTCTTTCTTGACCTTGAAGCGTGAGATGATGTTGGTGGTCTTGTCCTTCTTCAGCGTGTAGAAGACGAAGAACTCGCCGGTCTTCTTGTACTGGGGATGGAATGCCAGGCCGAGCAGGCCCTGCTCGTTTTCGCTGTCGTGATAAAAGACCTGCTTCTCGATGTTGAGAAAGATCTTGGTCGCCTGGGCCTTGTCGGTGTTGGCGAAGGTGTGGATGGTGCCCTGCTGGATGGCGACGAAGACGCGGTTCGTGCCATCGCCGGCGTGGGTGAGGACAAGCGGCCGCAGCGGGAAGAGCTTGCCGGTGTCGGTCTCCCCCTTCCAGCCGGTCCACTTCAGTTCCGGAAAGGCCACCGCGGTCTTGATCGGCAGCGGCGATTCATCGACTTCCCAGCCCGGAATCGTGGTCGTCAACTTGACGAGCGTGCCGGCCTTCATGTCGGGAATGAGCATGAACTTGCTGGTCGGATCGATGCAAAGATCGGCGGCGGATTCGAAGCCTTCGGCGAGCAGGATCGGCGCGGCGCCCGGACGCGGGATGCCCCAGACCTTGCCGGTCTTCCAGCTGGTGATGAAAAGTCGGCCGAAGAGGTCCCAGGCCAGGCCATCGCCGCCGTCGAAGCCGTCGGCGATCATCTCGCTCTTGCCATCCTTGATCGCGATGCGGCGCAATTCGCCGGAGCCGAAATCGAGCATGAGGAGGTGGTTCATGCCGTCCATGACGAGGCCATTGGGCGTCTTGATGCGCGAGTCGCGCTTGCTGTCGGTGACGAGAGTGACCTTGCCCTTCTGATCGATGCGGAAGACGGCGCCGGCGTTGCCCTTGAGGTCGCCCGAATCGGAGACGTAAAGGACGCCTTTCTCGTCGACCGTGATGTCATTCAAGAACAGCGGCGGAATCGGAAACGCCTTCTCGGCGGCAAAGACGGTCGCTTTTCCCTTTGGATCGATCTTCATCACGCGCTTGTTGTCGGTGACAAAGAGCAGGTTGGTCCAGGCGACGATGCCCTTGGGATCGTCGAGGCCGGCGGTGAAGGTGGTCGCCTTGCCGTCGGCGCCGACGACGAGGACCTTGCCGTCGCCGTCCTTGCCGAACTCGCCGATCTCGGTGACGAAGAGCCGACCGCCGGGGCCGACGCAGACCGATTCGGGATTCTTGAGCCCGGTCAACAAGGGTTTGGGGAGCTTTTTGTCGCCGGCCCAGGCCGTGGATGTCAGAGCGAGCAGAGTGAGCAGCGCGAATAGGCGTTTCACGTCGATGTTCCTTTCGTAGGGTAATCCTTTCATTGTAGGAAAACCGCTCCGCTATTGCGGGTGCACATTCACATCGGGGCAGGCCTCTTTCAGCTTTTCGAGTCCGGTCTTGCTGATGGCCCGTTTCGGCAGCCAAACGTGATTCAGGGCCTGAAGCTTTCCCAGATGGGTCAGCGCCTTGTCGGTGATTGGCGTGCCCCCCAGGCCGAGCATGCGCAATTTTTGGAGCTCATTCAGGTTCGCCAGGCCGTCGTCCGTGAGATTGGCGCCATACAGGTCCAGGATTTCCAGTTCCGTGAGCTTGCCGATCTCCGCCAGCGCGTCGGGCCTGAGGTTGCGTCCGAGAAGCCGGAGGATCGTGACCCGGCCGTCGGCATCGATCTTGTACATCGGATCATAGCAATCGAGCTTGAGCAGGACCTGCTGATCGGCCGACAATGTGCTGACGCCGGCCGGTGGCGGGGCCGGTGACTTGGGGGGCGCCGAGTTTGCCCGGCAGCCCACAAGACAACAAAGCAGCAAAGGGATTGCCACCCAAGGTCGCATTACGTGCATCAGGATTCCCCCGATTCGGCGGTCTCGATTTCCGGAACACTGACGATCGCGGCACAACGCGGACAGCTCGCCTTCTTGCCCGCCTTGTCGGCCTTGACCTTCAACTTGCGACCGCACTTACCACAGGCGAAGCGCACGCTATCAACGGGCTCTTCGGCCCCCGGCTCGGCGTGACGCACGGAACGCCGGCGCCGCACGACCAGCCAGACGCCGACTGCCCCGGCGGATGCGAGAAGAATGAGCACAGGCCCGGCCACCGCCGCGATGATCCACATGCTTCGACCGGATGGCGGCGGCGCGGGCGGGGCAGCCGGCGCGGGAGGCGGGGTAGCGCCGGCTTTCGTGAACCCGTCGGCGCGAATGCGCACATCGGTGACGAGAACGTCCAGGGCGGCTTGCGGGCCGCCAGTCACGCCGACCAGGCGCACGTGACGCAGATCTTTGACGCCGAACTCAGATTGTTGCAGAAGGACGAACTCCTTGCCCGGCTCGGCGGCCAGGCAGTAGAGCGTCTTGCCCTTGCGCA
>DASRSQ010000435.1:0-2511 GCA_035656475.1 Gemmataceae bacterium
TCGCTCCGGTTGGAACGTGCCGCCCACACACTCAAGGGCGCCGCGGACGTTTTCGTAGCGAAGACGGCCGTGCAGGCCTGCTGGGAAGTTGAATGCATGGGCAAGAATGGCCAAATCGACCAGGCGGAAGCGGCCTGGAAAGGATTTGAACGCAAGCTTCAGCAGCTGAGCGCGGCCTTGCAGAGACTGGTCGATAGCAGTGCTTCCACCTTGGGAAGCGAGGCAGCATTCGGGATTTCCGAGCGCGAGGAGCAGCGATGACGCGCGTACTTGTGGTCGAGGATAGCCCGACCCAGGCTCAGCAGTTCGTTTGCATCTTAGAGGACGATGGCTTCGAGGCCGAATCCGTTCCGGATGCACAGGCATGCCTTGAACTCCTCGCCCGCGCTCATTTTGACCTGGTGCTGAGTGATCTTTTCCTGCACGCCACAGACGGCTTCGACTTGTGCCGGCAAATTAAGGCAAACCCGTCATTCAGTAATATCCCCGTCGTACTTGTAACGAAATGGGCCGATCCCATCAACGTGTTGCGCGGCGTAGAGGCCGGGGCGGACGGCTTCATCACGAAAGGTCGAGAGCCTGAGGAAATCGTCCGGCGACTTCGTCAGGTTCTCGTCCGCCCGGCGCGACCAATATCTGACATCGAACCGCGGGCCACCGTCGCTTACATGAATGAAGAGTTCAACGTATCAGCGCCGCGCGAACAACTTCTGGAGGTCTTGCTTCTTGCCTTTGAAGATCAAGTTCAAAGTGTCAGACGGCAGGCGCAGGAACTCGAAGTGCAAGTCCGGGAACGTACCCAGGAATTGGAAGCGCGCAAACGGGCCGAAGAAGCAATTGTCAAATACAACGAGCGGTTGAAGATCCTGCACCAAATCGACTCGGCACTGATCGCCGGGGAAGAGCCCGCCGCGATTGCCGCAACCGCATTGCCGCTCTTGAGGGAGTTGCTTGGAACGCGCCGAGTGGTGGTGAATCTGTTTAACCTGGCAGCCAACGAAGTCGAGTGGCTCGCTGCCGCGGGACCCCGTCGAGTTCATGTCGGTCCGGGAGTTCGCTATACGATGGACTTCATGGGAGAGGTGGAAGCACTGCGGAGGGGAGAGCTCCAATTCATTGACGTCGCCAAATTGCCGGCGGGTCCTGAGGTAGAAGCTCTGGTGGCGTCAGGCGTGCACTCGTACGCTGTTGTTCCCATGATCGCGAGAGAAGAGCTAATTGGCGCGCTCAGCTTTGGGGGACAATCCGCAGCATTTTCTCCGGAGCAATTAAGCATCGCCCGGGAGACGGCCGCGCAATTCGCCATTGCCATTACGCAGGCTCGCCTTCATGAGCGGGTCAGGCGTCAAGCTCAGGAACTCGAAGTGCGCGTTCGTGAACGAACGCAGGAGCTGGAAATGGCGCACGCGGAGTTGCAAACAACCAACAACGAATTGGTGGCATTGACGGCCGAACTGAAAGCCGCGAATAATGAACTGGAAGCATTCTCTTACTCGGTCTCTCATGATTTGAGAGCGCCGCTTCGGGCGATCGACGGTTTCTCGCGCATCGTGCTTGAGGACTACGCATCGCAGTTGCCGGCGGACGCCAATTCCCTCTTGCAAGACGTTCGCACCAACACGCTGCAAATGGGCCGGCTTGTAGACGACTTGCTGGCTTTCTCACGCCTGAGCCGTCAGCCAGTCAAGGGACAGACCGTAGATAACGGACAGCTCGTGCATCAGTGTCTCGATGAACTGCGCCGAGCGTGCGAAGGACGCCACGTGGATATTCGCGTCGGCGATCTCGATACTTGCCACGCGGATCCGGCCTTGCTCAAACAAGTCTGGATAAACTTGCTCGCCAACGCCGTCAAATACACCGGAAAGCGCGATTCCGCCGTCATCGAGGTCGCCTGCAAGAACAACGATGGCCGGAACATCTATTACGTGAAAGATAATGGCGTTGGCTTCGACATGCGCTATGCGCACAAGCTCTTCGGCGTGTTCCAGCGATTGCATCGCGCCGAGGACTATGAGGGAACCGGGGTAGGCTTGGCCATCGTGCAGCGCATCATTCACCGGCACGGCGGCCAGATTTGGGCAGAGGCGCAGGTTGACCAAGGCGCAACATTCTTCTTCACCCTTGATCCGAGAAAACATCTCGATCGGCAAACCTGACGTCGAACGTGCCCTCGTCGAAGATCCGATTGTTGGAGCGGCTCATTTTTGGTTTGGGAACAGGTGGGAATACTGTCTAATGAGTTGATAGCATCCGCACGAAGCAGCCTCCAAAGCCGGTCGATCAAGGATCGTGAGTTTGCCCCATCGATAGCTGATCAAGCGTTTTCGCGAGAGGCTACGTGCCACTTCGGTGACGCTTTGACGGCGCACGCCCAGCATCAAGGCCAGAGTTTCCTGAGTGACTGGAAATCTGTCGGAGCCGATCCGATCATGAGCCATGAGGAGCCATCGACAAGAACGTTTTTCGACATCGTGGAGAAGATTGCAGGCAGCCAATTGCGATGACACG
>DASRSQ010000436.1:0-1998 GCA_035656475.1 Gemmataceae bacterium
GACTATACGACCGGTACCTTCGTGCGGCGAAAAAAGAAGGAGCCAAAGATTTGGAAAGGGCGAGGTCGCAAGCCAAAGCCCCGGCCCGAACCAACGTCCTACAGCCGCGCGGCACGGACGATTGACAGCCGGCTACGAAAACTTCGGGTCATTTGGCAACGATGGCTTATCGCCGAATTGGAGTATTTTGCCGAGAATCCGTGGGGCGAAATAGCGCCGCCGAAACTCGATAAGCTGACGCCACGTTACCTGACGCCCGATGAGATTAAGACATTTTTCGAGTGGCTGACCGAGCGCTGGCTCGGGTGGCGATTTCCAGTCCTCTTTTTCACCGTCAAATCGTTCGTCGGCAACCGCATCTTCGAGCTTTGTTCGCTGCGCACTGAGCAGTTGCAGGATGGTCGCATCGTGTTCCCCGCAGACGCCGCGAAAGGTCGCAAAGAGCGGCGGGCCTTCTTGCCACCGCAGGTTTTCAACGAACTGAGGTCTCTCGCAGGGCCGATCTATATCTGGGAAGCGTATCCTTCCGAGTTGCGCGACCGCCTCATCGCCCGCAAAAGGCCCCACACCAATCTGCTCCCAGACTTTTGCCCCCGACGATTAAAGCACTGGTTGCAGGACGAGATCGACGACTATTGCAAGTCGAACCCCGAGGTCAAGCGGTTTTCGGCGCATGCCTTCCGTAAGCGGGCAATGACCGAAGCATGGCGACTTGGCATTCAGCCGGAGAAGGCAGCGATCGCCTTTGGATGCAACGTGCGGACAATGATGACGCACTACGTCGCCATGGATGAGACTGCTACCGCCGACGAAGTGCTCATGGCAATGGCCGACGCGACACCGTGGGCGACAGGACCGAAGAATTCGAAGGAGCAAGTCGTGTCGCAGAGTGGTCCTCGCGAGGACGCAACGGGAACTCCGATCAATGACGACGAGCGAGGAGGACCACTTCCGGATTGAGGGGGATTTGAGGGGCTTTTCACAAGCCCCTCCGCAATCCGCGAAGAAGAATAAACTTAAGTCGTTTAATGAAAACGACTTAAAAACGAGGGCGACGGGACTCGAACCCGCAACCACCGGATCGACAGTCCGGTACTCTAACCAATTGAGCTACGCCCCCAAAGCGTGCAAGCCCTCGATTATAGGGCGCGCTCGCTGCCTCGCAAGGGCCTCAAGAGGTGCCCTAGGGACAGGCATCAGGGAGGATTTGACGGTTCAGTCACGCCGTGAAACTTGTCTTCGTGCGGGAAGGCGCACTGACTGGCGAGGCGAGGCTGTGCTTCCAACCGCCTTCACCCTCTCCCCGCGGGAGAGGGCTACAAACCGTTAGATCCCGAACATCCGGCCGCCGAGCGGACGATTTTGCGGCCTGACACGGTTCGCGGGCCGACGGCACGGCGCCACGCGACCTAGAGTTCACCGTCCCCGCCGTGGAGAACGCAGATGGAATATGCATCGACAATCGTGAAAGCCGTCATCCGGCTGTTCAACCACATGGGCCCCCGGGGTTGGATGACGACCATGTTCCTCGCCGCCGCTTTGGGCATGCTCTGGATGCGAGGTTTTGGCTCACGGGCGAGCCACTGAAGCGGGCGTTCCGACCGCCCTCCCGCTAACCATCTCCCAGACAGAGACGGTATGCCCCCAACCGCGCCGCGCGACGGGGCTAAAAGATTTCGTGGCCGTTGCGCTGCAGCCGGGTGATGATGCGGCGAGAGGCCTTGGCAACCGCCCGCCAGCCCTGTTTCCAGTCGCTTGGCCAGGCTCGCGGGTCCCGCCGGCGTAGCTCGGCGAGGTACGCCCGCCAGAAGCGAAGCCGGTCGCTCCGCGTCACCCAGCCGTGCGCCTCCAGGCTCGTCGCCAGTCGCCCCAGGTTGAAGGCCCGAAAGAAAGGCGAAAGCCGCCAGGGAATGCGGACGCTGTCGGCGTCGATCAACAAGCACTCGACGCCCTCTCCATGCTCTACAACCAGGATGTTGCACCCCTTCAGGTCGCGGT
>DASRSQ010000437.1:0-2145 GCA_035656475.1 Gemmataceae bacterium
GGGCGCGGCCTCGAAGCCGGCGATGCCGCGCCGTTTGTCGTCGATCTCGCCGGGGACGGCGATGATGCTGGCGACACTTCCCAGATGCACGAGGGCGCGATGCTCGCCGGTTTTGCGAAAGAGCATTGCATCGACAAGCGCGCTCAACGGCGCCCCCTGGCCGCCGACGGCCATGTCGCGTCCCGTGAAATCGCTGACGGTCGTCAGGCCGGTCCGCTCCGCGACGACCGCTGGCATGCCGAGGTGCAGCGCCGCAGGATAGCGGCCGTCGCCGTCGTGCCAGAGCGGATGTCCCGGACAACCGATGCACAACACCTGCTGTGGCGTGATGCGATTCTGTTCGAGCAATTGTTTGACGGCGGCAGAATAGTTTTCCGCAAGGACGCGATGTAAGGCGCCGAGATGGCGGATCTCCGCGCTGGGGTTGGCGCCAACGCGCAGCAATAGTTCGCGCAGTTCGTTGCCAAAGGGGGAATGCTGAAAGTGTTCGAGGTGCAGTGTCATCGTGCTGCCGATGCCTTCGGTGCGAACGAGGGCGGCGTCAACGCCGAAGGCGCTGGGACCGGACGACAGGCCGATGAAGTAGCGTTTGGTCATGACGAGGAATGCGTCGTTACCTCGTTCCCACGCTCTGCGTGGGAACGAGATGGAAAGGTAGGTCACGCGGCGAGTGCCAGCGCCGGCGCCTGACGCAAGCACGTCTGCACGAAGCATTCGAACAATTGCAAATCGAGCGCCGAGGAGGAGTCGGCTTCCGGATGCCACTGGACCGCGATGCAGAACCAGTTCGGATCGAGCGCCTCCATCGCCTCGACAACGCCGTCCGGCGCCGTGGCCGCGACGCGGAACGGGGCGCCAACTTGCTTCACTGCTTGATGATGGTTGCTGTTCACGAGCAGCTCGCTGCCGCCGTAGATCTCTTCCAGACGCGAGCCCGGCTTCATGTTGACGAGATGGCGATGAGGCCCTTCGCAACTCGAATCGCGGTGCGGCATCGAACGCGGGCAATCCTCCGGCAAATGCATGAACAGGCTGCCGCCGGTCGCGACGTTCATCTGCAACATGCCCAGTCCCATCGCGAGCACCGGGATCTGGCGCTCGAGCAGCAGGCGGACCAGGGCGCGATCGTTCTCATCGCGACGTTCGTGCATCGGCTGCACGGCATGATGGCGCGGCATGCCCAGGCGGCGCGGATCCACGTCGGCGCCACTCGTCAGGATGAAACCATCCACGCGATCCAGAAACGTCCGGATCTCCGCCTCGCGCGTCAGCATCGGCATCAACACGGGCAACCCGCCCGACGTCAGCACCGCTTCCGCGTAACCCTGATTGAGCCGCAGGTAGGGGCGATTCGTCTTGCTGGCGGGAACGTAATCGACATTGAGACCGATCACCGGTCGAGTCGCTTGCGCCATCGTCTCCTCCTTGATGGGTGGCGTTTCGCTTCGGACTCCCCTCGCTCTCTGGGAGAGGGGTTGGGGGTGAGGGCTGTCACCGAAGCGCGGGCGACCATAGCGACTGGAACCGGAGAAAAAAAGAGCGAGATACGTGCGCGCCAAGGGTTTACCACCTTTGCGCATTCTTCAAGCCTTCTTCATTTGCCTAGTTATTGGGAATGCATTAGAAGTACTTCTCGCATTTATCACTTTTTCAGTGGGAGGGTTCCCATGCGTAATCGAAGAGCGTTTACCCTGATCGAGCTACTGGTGGTGATTGCTATTATTGCGATCTTGATTGCTTTGCTGGTCCCGGCAGTGCAGAAGGTCCGCGACGCCGCCGCACGCACGCAGTGCATGAACAACCTGAAACAAATCGGTCTGGCGACCCACTCCTTCGGCGACGCCAAGAAGCGCCTGCCGTCGGGCATCAATGTCCCGGTTACCAGCTCAGGCTCCGGCACCACCGGCGGCACCGTCTTTCCCACCAACTCCCTCTACACTAGTGGCAAAATCGGGCTTCCCCCCGAAGGCACCCTCTTTATCTCATGGGCCGAGGCCATCCTCCCCTACATCGACCAGGGGCCACTGCAGGCGCAACTCAACCTCTCGCTGAACCAGTACGGCAACTGCAACGGCGCCACCTCTCTGGGAGCCACCGTCCTGCCCGTCTTCATCTGCCCCGTCGATCGGCTCGACAACAAAGTCA